>NZ_JACJEZ010000139.1:0-937 GCF_014164365.1 Pseudoalteromonas sp. SG43-6 | reverse complement strand
ATTGTTGAGCGTTGGATCATGGCACGTCTGCGTAACCAAACCTTCTACAGCTTAGCGCACCTAAATCAAGAAATAGCAAAGCTACTTGATGTAATGAACAATAAGGTGATGAAGCAATATCAACAGTCACGTAAACAGCTATTTGATAGGGTGGATAAAAGCGCATTAAAGCCATTGCCTGAAAAGCCTTATCACTATACACAAATCAAAACGGTGCGAGTACACATTGATTATCATGCTGAAATAGAAAAACATTATTACAGTGTGCCGTATCAATGGGTTAAGAAACAATTACGCGCACACATAACCAATCAGCTAGTACAGCTTTATCATAACGATACCTTAATCGCACAGCATCCGCGCTCACATCGTTTAGGTGGGCATACAACACAGTCTCATCATATGCCTCTAGCGCATCAAAAACAGCATGAGCAGTCACCGATAAATTTACGCTCATGGGCATTAAGTATCGGGGAGTATACCCACCAAGTTGTTGAGTTACAGCTCAGTGGACGGCGTCACCCCGAGCACGCTTATCGCGCCTGTTTAGGGGTGTTAAGTTTAGCTAAAACTTATTCAAAAGAACGGCTTGAGCAAGCGTGTTATCGCGCAATCATAATGAATACGACAACACTCAAATCAATTAAGCAGATGCTGAAAAAGGGGTTGGATCAACAACCGTTACCCACACAGCAAACAGAGCCAGAAAAGCCAATTAAGCATGGCAACATACGCGGCACACAGTATTACCATTAAGGAAATGAATCATGATAAACACCATTAACCAGCAACTTCAACTACTCAAATTATCCGGTATAAAGCAAGCACTCAAGCAACAGCTTGAACAGCCAAATCTATATCAAGAACAAAGCTTTATAGAGCGCGTCAGTTTATTGCTCACTCATGAAATTGATACGCGTGAGCAAAGAAAAATCGA
>NZ_JACJEZ010000138.1:0-944 GCF_014164365.1 Pseudoalteromonas sp. SG43-6 | reverse complement strand
GATGGTGTATTTGAAACCCAAACCTTTATCTCACCTGATTCACCCATACCGACTATTAAATATGGTTTTACATCTTTAAAAACCTTACCTGTATGCGCTGTGTATGAAGGTAAATTTTTAGCTAATTTATAACCATTTTTATTTATTGCCACTTCACCAAAGTAAATTCTATTTTCTGACTTATCTAACCATTCAACCGCGACTTTTTCTGGGAATTTTTGATCGTATACACCACTTGTTTTACCGGCACTTTGCCAGCAACAACCAAGGCTCCCCATAGGAATACCCCAACTATTATCAAAAGTGATTGATTGCACCCAGATTTCATTACCCTTTTGTGTCGCACCGCCTGCAACCATGTAATCAATTGTTCCTGTTGACGAGCAACCCACTACAAATAATGTAAAGGTCAATGTGGTGAGACATTTTATGAGGTTACTCAAAATATATTCCATTTAAGTTCAAGCTGTCCTTGAGGAATGGCTTAGTTACTTATTCTCACGCCACTGTGCTTGCCCTGAGGCTAGTTCGTGTAATACACGGCCAGTAAATCCAGCGGATGGCGTATTCGAAACCCAAACCTTTATCTCACCTGATTCACCCATACCGACTATTAAATATGGTTTTATTTTCTTAAATACCTCACCTGTCGATAAAGTAAAATAAGGGAGAGATTTAGCTAATTTGTAACCTTTTTTGTCTATTGCAACTTCACCAAAGTAAATTCTATTTTCTGACTTATCTAACCATTCAACCGCGACTTTTCCTGGGAATACCCTATCATATACTCCAACCATAGCCCCCGCTGTGGCTCTGCAGCAAGACATAGTTCCTGCGGGTACATCCCACTGGTCATCAAACTTAATTAAAGTCACGAATATATCATTACCTTCATCCGTTGAACCCGATACAACCATATAATCTATTTCACCTGTTGTTGCACA
>NZ_JACJEZ010000137.1:0-949 GCF_014164365.1 Pseudoalteromonas sp. SG43-6 | reverse complement strand
GAGTCAATGAACAAAATAGTCAATATGTTTATAAAATTAATAGAAACCTTACGCATGAGGCAGTATATTTTTGTAAGGAAGACTCAGCAAGTTGTATAGATAAAATTAATGGAGAGCGTTATTTATTTAACTTGCAAAAAAATCAGATTAAAAAAATTCAAAATGCTGAGCTTATAGGCTTAAGTAAAGATGAGGAGGCATTATTTAGAGTATTCACTCTTTTATTTCGAGAGGAATATGAAAGAATTGAATCACTTCATGATCAAGAAATCTTTCAACGTTCTTTTCGCACAGAAACATCAGGGAGCTGCGGCACTCCAACACATTGGTCTGATCCATTGATCCCTGATTTTCATTATGGCCAAGCTTGCGCTATTCATGATCAATGTTACGGTACTTATACTAGTAAATCTCAATGTGACTTTAGGTTTTTGGAAAAAATGGAAAGGGCGAATTTTACTTTATTAGCTGAAATAAGAACTGACATATTAATAGATAGTCCTGTTACAGTAGCTGTTTATAAAGCTCTTTTAGATCAATTAGCCGATGGTTATTATGCAGCAGTTAAGAATAGTCAGAGTGCATTAATTGCCTATTGCCAAGGGAAACCCGCTGATTGTATTAATTTAAAAGGAGACTATAGTCAATTTATTAATAATGGCATAGATCCTTCAGTATGTGACTCTGGACAAAGTAGTTGTATCGGAGGAGGTGATGGCAACGGACCTGGTACCTTTCCATCTTGCTTAGTGCAAATGATGGTATGCACAGGTGGTGGTTGTAATTACTATACACAACCTTGTTTATAGTGTCGTTTGATAAGGAGTAATAAATGTTTTATGTCGCACTTATGATTATGTTGGTAGTGCTTGCTGGTGTTAGTTACAAACAAAGGGAAGCTAATTTTTTAAAGTTTAATATAATTATAATATTAATTTCTTTTTCTATA
>NZ_JACJEZ010000136.1:0-968 GCF_014164365.1 Pseudoalteromonas sp. SG43-6 | reverse complement strand
GTTGAATATCGGCTAAATCTGTATTTTTAGATTGTGAGTTAAGCTTAAAAATATTTGTCGCGTAAGCATATGAACAAAAAAGTAACCAAGCAATAATGATGAGTTTAGTCATTGCAAATTCCTTTTGATGAAGTTCCATTACTTTTTTAATTAAGTTCACTTTTTAGGTAAATGCAAGGTGGGAGGATTAAATATTTCAAAATCATTAATGAGTTTGAAAAGTAGCAATACTTGGTTTTTGAATACAGAGATCAATAAAACACAGTCGTCAGCATGATCGGAAGCTTCTTATGGGTGACCACTTTCAGATCTTTGGTGAAAAAGCATGGCGCGAGCGATATTGCTAACGCAACAGGATTAAATCGTGGAAGCTCGTATAAGGCGGTGAATGGTAAAACCAAAACTCGTTGCGAAACTTTTTTCAAGTGATAAAAGCACTTAACTTTCGCCTTACAACGCAAGTGGCGTAGGTTGGGGAGAGTGCAACGAAACCCTACTGGTGTGGTTTAAATTGTAGGTCGTTCTTAGGGCGATAAGTGAATTTCACCACCGAGTTCACAGAGGCGTTTCGCTACACAGAGGTTAAGTATTTTTGTAGGAGATGGCTTTAGCCACGAAAGATTTAACACCAGTGATAGAGCTAACCACCGTAGGCGCTAAGCTTGCTAGCGCGTGGGTTTGTAGGTTGGGTAGAGCGCAACGAGAACCTACGATTCTCCAATATCATTACCAACTCCCAAGTACGTAAATATGCATTGTTTGTAGGTCGTTCTTTAGGGCGAAAAGTGAATTTCACCACTGAGATCACTGAGGCGCTTTGCTACACAGAGGTTAAGTATTGTTGTAGGTGATGGCTTCAGCCACGAATGGTTTAACACTATTGTTATAGTTAACCACCGTAGGCGCTGAGCTTGCTGGCGCGTGTGATTGTTGGTTGGGCTTTAGCCCAAAAAGTTGTATCACCTTGG
>NZ_JACJEZ010000135.1:0-1016 GCF_014164365.1 Pseudoalteromonas sp. SG43-6 | reverse complement strand
TGGCTGTGTTGTAGTTGAGTGTGGGTATAAAAAATTCATATCATAATGCCTCTTTTATCCATGTTTGATCTGAATACTCAGTGTTATCTTCCATAAACCTAAACCAGCTTAAATAATTCTCAATGTAGTCTGTACCAATGCCATTAAAACGTCTTAACCATGCCTTCCATCGCATCATATAATTATTAAGTGTTTGGATATGGTAAATACCTTCTACTACTCTTTGGTTATCCAACCCAATCAAACGTTTATGGTCAATGTCGAGTTCTTTAGCAATACCTTTATATGATAAGTTTCCATCAGTACAAAGCACTGAGCCTGATGATAATAAAGGCTTCAATTGTGCTTGAATATTTTCTTTTGTATTTCGTTCTAAAACCTTGTGAGATATAGCACCACTACGATCAAGAGCAATGAAAATAGGAACTTTTTCGATTTTTCCACCGCCACGTTTACGTGACTTACGGTTAATAGCCCTCTTACCTTTAAAAGATTCTGGTAAAGATGTTTCATCAGCTTCAATAACACCCGTTAGTACTGAAGGATTAAAGCTGGCAGGGGCTTTAATAAACATATGTCGCCAACGAAATGACGTTCTAAGTGTTATATCCAAAGCTTTAGCTGATTTTCTAAGGGATACGCCTTCCCACATTAATTTGGTATATTCGATCCACTTCTCAGCCTTTTTCATTCGGTAAAGTGGTGAGTCTGCAAGTGCATTAAATGTTTTGTTGCATGATTTGCACTTAAAGCGCTGAATTCCTTGCTTTGTCATTCCCCAACGATTTAGATTATGTGAATCACAATGGGGGCAATGAGATATTGATTCCTCATGGTCGGCAATAGCTTGACCTACTTGGTTAGTGGCAATATTTGATTCAACTTCGTGGCGAAGCTTTTTAAGTTGAGCGTAATTTAAGTTGGTAATGTGATGTAGTATATTTTGAAACTGCTTGGAAGCCATATTGCACCTGCCGTTGTTGGGTTTCAGTACATTAACTATAGTTCACCAACAC
>NZ_JACJEZ010000134.1:0-1038 GCF_014164365.1 Pseudoalteromonas sp. SG43-6 | reverse complement strand
ACACGTAATATAGAAAAAGCACAGATACGTAACTTAAGCCAAAATAGCTGGCTAAACTTACATCAAAATATCTTAATCACTGGGGCAACAGGCTGTGGAAAAACATACCTTGCGTGTGCCTTAGGACATGAGCACTGCCTACAAGGAAAAAGTGTTTACTATATTCGATTAAAAGAACTACTCGAAAGCCTGTTTCTAGCACAAGCAGATGGTAGTTACCGGAAATTACTGGCGAAGTTAATAAAGTATGATCTACTGATCTTAGACGACTGGGGGCTTGAACCACTGAGTGCACAGCAACGAGGTGACTTACTCGAATTAATCGATGCGCGGTATGGGTATAAATCACACATAATTATA
Organism: Pseudoalteromonas sp. SG43-6; assembly: GCF_014164365.1. Taxonomy (NCBI): domain Bacteria; kingdom Pseudomonadati; phylum Pseudomonadota; class Gammaproteobacteria; order Alteromonadales; family Pseudoalteromonadaceae; genus Pseudoalteromonas; species Pseudoalteromonas sp. SG43-6. The sequence continues at coordinate 678 of NZ_JACJEZ010000134.1, read as the reverse complement.
AGCCAGCTACCACAGGAAAACTGGCATGAAATGATAGGAGAATCAACCCATGCTGACGCCATTTTAGATAGGCTAATTCATGGTTCGATTAAGTTGAACTTAAAAGGAGAATCGATACGAAAACAGTTAAATAAATTGACTGATGATGATCAGTTAAGCTAATTTAAAAACGGCTCTACAAAATGATAAATCAAGTGATCAAAGCTGATGAGAATCGGTGATCAAAGTCATGAGAATACGCACATTGAACAAGTCAAAACTGAAATAGCCTATCGAGGTTATTCGCAAAGTACATGTAAAAGCTACTGTGAACATTTACTTAAACTCAGTCACTATTTTAATAAACCGCTTGACTCGATTACGGATGACGAGCTTAACGCCTTTTTTAACGATCCCGCGATTCGTAAACTTTCTAGAGCAAGTCAGAAAATACAAATAAACAGTATTTGGTTCTTGTTTAAGAATATTTTACATCGGCCATTGAACTTAGATATTGCACTGCCAAAAGCGAAGTCGCGCGCACCTACCTATTTATCACGTGATGATATGCGGGGGCTGATAGAAAGCTGTACGGATGATATGCGACTAAAAACGTTAATAGTGGTTTGCTATGGGTGCGGTTTACGTATTGGCGAATTGTTACGTATCAAAGTGCAAGACATCGATGGCCAGCGTAAA
>NZ_JACJEZ010000133.1:0-1070 GCF_014164365.1 Pseudoalteromonas sp. SG43-6 | reverse complement strand
GTAGAAGCTCAAAAACAAAAGGAATTAACATTGCATTAGGCAATGATTACTTAGCTTCACAAGGTTTAGCGTCATTAAGAGATATTTGGATCAATATTCACTACGGGAGATGAACCGCCCATTGCGGACCCGCATGATGGGTGGTGTGGGGGCTGGAGGTTAGAGACCTCCGGCTACCCGATTATGTGGTTGTTTTATATATCTAAGTTGATTTGCTCTGCGGTTAATATACGACTTTTTAGTCGATCGCGAGTTTGTTGATTAAAACGTCCTTTGACCTCTTCAAGGTGAGTTATCAATTCCGAAATTTCATCATCTCGCTCAACAATTAAATACCTAATGTCTTCAGGTTCAAAATGAAGTCCAATATGACTAATTGAGGAGTTTAATTCTCTTTTCTGTTTTTCAGTCTTGATCGAACTAATAGGAACAAATGGAGCTATCGAAGAGCTATTATTGATAGAGAGAGATAACGAGCTGTTATCTAGTGGTGGTACATAACGCCATTCACGCTCATCAGCAAACCTGTATTTCTCTATTTTTTCATGACCCTTTCTTTGAAGAGGTGCTTCATAATTTTTAACAAAACGATAAGTGTTAAAAATATTCATATAATCTGTGGTAAGTTCATCATAATCACCACTTTCTTCGAACTTTCTGCGGTGAGCGTGAATGCCATCTAAACCTTTGATAAGCCCTTCTGTAAAGGGTGAGTGCTGGCTGATATAAAGAACAGGATTGAGTCCATTTCGATTTGCCCACTCCTTAGTCAAGCCAATACCATAATGACCATATTTACTCATATGGCTACTAACTTCAGACAATTTTAGGTCACAAAACGAAACCATTGGAACTCCAATTTCTCTTGACCGACTTGTTCCAATTATTTTTTCTCTAGCATATGAGATTCTGAACGTATTTTTTAAGATACCAAACATTGCTTCTTGTAATGGTCAACAAATTCTGTAGAGATTCTAAGCGGCATTTTTTAATTCATTATATTTCTGATGTGGCGTCATATAATTAAGCGTAGAATGCCTACGTTTGTAATTGTAAAACTGAATATAATT
>NZ_JACJEZ010000132.1:0-1164 GCF_014164365.1 Pseudoalteromonas sp. SG43-6 | reverse complement strand
GACGGCGAGATTATTTGGAAGGACTAGCCTATTTCGTACAGGTAGTAGTGCAAATCGATTGGAAAAATATGGATGTGAGTGATGTAATTGAAACTTAATAATTATTTTTGGGGATCCCTTAGGTATTTACGGGTAAGAATATGGTCGATGGTCATAAACCGGTGCGTTCGCCAGATAATCGGTATATCGCAATATCAATGTACAACAATGAACTTGGCTACACACGTGAGCTTTGGGATACTAAAACCCAGCAGTTTATTTTTATGAGCGAAGGCTATGGCTATGCCCATTTTAATTGGACCAAAGACAGTGAAAATGTGATTTTTTACGCCAGTGGTAAGCATTATAACTACCACGTACCCACTAAAACACTTACTGAGCGGCCAATTATTTACTCTAATGGCTTGTTTTTATTGCCAGATGGCAAAACCTTTTTAGCCGATAAAAAAAATAAATACTGGTTACATGACTTTAATGGCGACGTGATAGAGAAGGTCGATTTAGGTTTTAACACTCAATTTACTATGAAGTATTTAGAAGTATCCCCTTTCGGCGATTATATTTATTTTGTGTCAGAAGGGCTTGGTTATCCAAAAAATTATTGGATTGATTTATCAGATCCCAGCAAGCGCATTATACTACCAAGAAAAGCAGGGACGTTTTTTTTCTCAGATAAAAAAAATAAAGTGTTAAGTCAAGGGTTTAAAGATTCAGAGGATTTAATGGGGAATGGTCAGTATTATATAGATGACTTTTTTTATGAATTTGATTTAAGTACTCAGCAAACACGAGAAATACCCATTCAAGAAAATGATATATGGGGCATGGGAACTATATATATTTTTGACGTGTTTAATATCAAGGATGAACAATGACAGAGCTATTGAATACAGGGCAATCTAGTTTTCCTAAAGCGTATTTACTCACGGGCTATGTTAATAGAGGCGAGCCAATCAGCAAGCTCACCCCGCTGTTTAACCGTGTGGTGGTGGCTGATAGCAATGAAGCCGCACCAATACTGTTAAGCAGTGATGAAGGTGCGGTGCTTGAGGCTGTTGATGACAAGCAGTTAACAACACGGACACCGTTTCATGCCCAAAAAACTACCCCGTTCATGCTTCGCATTGCTGCCTCTACGACCAATTTACACCGTACAATCAAGGA
>NZ_JACJEZ010000131.1:0-1251 GCF_014164365.1 Pseudoalteromonas sp. SG43-6 | reverse complement strand
CAAACCTAGGGGTTATGCACCCATCTAGGTTTATTGGCACACTGACGACTAAGGGAGTAAAAAGGAAATTAAGAAGAGAGCCACTTTAAATACGCGCATCTTAGTCATAAGGTAGAAAAAATCAAACCATGCACGAGGTAAACTGCCGCCTACAGGCGATGTAATATAGCTGTTTAAATTTGCGTAGGCGGGGCTTTACGCCGCGCAAATTGAAGAATAAAAACGATATTCACTCTGAATAGTTAAGATGGGTGTCATCTTAATTTCGTTGGCCAAGTAATCAGCCAAGCCATTGTTAAGTTATAAAAAGCTAAGTTATAAAAAATTTACAAGAAGTACAGCAAATAAAGGAGTAACAATGAGTAGTGATGATAAAAGCTCAGAGAAATCAAGCGAACTTGATGACTTACTTGATAACCTTATTAGTGATGAGGATCTTGAGCGCTATTTTGCTGAACAAAAAGACGGTTTAACTCACGAAGAACGAGAAAAAATAAAAAGAGAAAACCGTGTTAACGCGATTAACCAGTGGTGCGCTGAAAACCCAAATCGAGATCCTACAAGAGCAAAAGACAAAACTATAAAGCAACTGGCGTTAGATGAAGAAGCAGTGGTGCGATTAGAAGAGTTTAGAAAAAATAACCCCGAAAAAGCTGCAGAAAATAAAAGGAGAGCCGAAAACAGAAGCAAATACTTTGATAATAGAGCAACATATAAAGAGCAACTGTCTAGAGATTATTTGCATAAAGACAGTTATGAAACGCGATTAAAAAAAGCAGAAGCACTCAATGGCTGCGGGTTTAAAACCCGCACATTTAAAAGTAAGCGTTTTACTGATGAATATACAGCAAAGCTTTCATCCCCAGATAGTGGCTCAACGCTTGAAGGGCACTGGGTTCGCGGAGATGGGCAGCAACTTGCTATTTCATGGTTTGGAGGGTGGTCAAATTTATTTACTGCTCTAAGCTTCTTGCTAATGGTATCTGCAGTTATGTTTTTCTTCGTTGACTTGGTTGTTATTGGTTTTGTGTGGGGCGATTACAGGTGGGTACCGTTTGTTATATACATGCCTTTGTTTATCATAGGTTTTTATATGCATAAACACCGCGCCATATTATCGCACCGGGATAAGTTTTATTTTAATCGCCATACCGGGCTTGTAAAAACCCCTCATACTTTGTTTAGAAAACCGTTTTATTTACCTTACGAAGACATTGTTTGTTTTGGTGCAAATGAGCGCAATGTAGGCTC
>NZ_JACJEZ010000130.1:0-1266 GCF_014164365.1 Pseudoalteromonas sp. SG43-6 | reverse complement strand
TGTAGTGGCATAGTTAATTTGGCCACCCATTAAGAAAGAAATGTTATGCTAATAAGCATACAAATTTGGGTGAAAAAATGACGAAATTAAAACGCGCAACGTATTCTGCGGCAATCAAATTAGAAACCGCACAGCTTGTAGTTGACCAAGGCTACACGCAAGAAGATGCAGCTAAGGCTATGGGAGTTGGTAAATCAACTGTAAGTAAGTGGGTTACTCAATTAAAGCAAGAGCGGAGTGGCCAGACACCATCTGCTTCGCCAATGACGCCCGAACAAATTGAAATCCGCGAACTTAAAAAGCAAATCCAACGCATTGAATTAGAAAAGGATATATTAAAAAAGGCTACCGCTCTCTTGATGTCCGACTCCCTGAACAATTCTCGTTAATTGAGAAACTAAATCAACGAGAGCGTTACCCAATTAGCGTGCTGTGTAACGTATTCAATGTGCATCGTAGCAGCTATAAATATTGGGCTATACGGGATACAACGCCGACACCAGAGCAAGTAAGGCTAGAAGCTGAAGTTAAAGCCATACATGCAATGAGCGGCGGCTCAGCTGGGGCGCGGACAATCGCGGCAATAGCAACGAACAATGATTTTGAATTGAGTCGTTATCGTGCTGCTAAGCTAATGGTTAAATTAAAGCTTGAAAGCTGCCAAGTACCTCAACATTCATATAAACGCGGCGGTAATGAGCACCTTGAAATTCCAAATCTGCTTGATAGACAATTTGATGTTGTTGAGCCAGATACCGTGTGGTGCGGTGATGTGACGTATATTTGGGTAGGTAATCGCTGGGCTTATTTAGCCGTTATTATTGATTTATTTGCACGTAAAGTCGTTGGCTGGGCCATGTCGTTGTCGCCAGATACTAATTTAACGCTAAAAGCGCTTGAACTCGCGTATGAAAGCAGAGGAAAACCGACAGGACTGATGTTTCATTCAGACCAGGGTAGTCACTATACCAGTTTAAAATATCGTCAACGTTTATGGCGCTATAAAATCAAACAAAGTATGAGTAGGCGTGGAAACTGTTGGGATAACGCACCAATGGAGCGATTTTTTAGAAGCTTTAAAACGGAATGGATGCCAAAGGTTGGATATGGAAATTTTATAGATGCTAAATATAGCGTTAGTGATTATATCAACGGATATTACAACAACGTTAGGCCGCATCATTATAATGCCGGTTTAGCGCCAAATGAATCTGAGATTAGATACAAAGATTCTAAAACTGTGGCCAAAATTAGTTGACCACTACA
>NZ_JACJEZ010000012.1:0-108511 GCF_014164365.1 Pseudoalteromonas sp. SG43-6 | reverse complement strand
TGCGACGGCGAGATTATTTGGAAGGACTAGCCTATTTCGTACAGGTAGTAGTGCAAATCGATTGGAAAAATATGGATGTGAGTGATGTAATTGAAACTTAATAATTATTTTTGGGGATCCCTTAGTCATTCCCCTGTATTTTTGCTGTAACAGCTTGCAAATTCCCATCATGAACATTTTCTACAAGTATAGTTTGCGTCTGTTCTGAAGCTGGGGTACTAATAGTTTTAACAGTTAGGTTGCTTTGCTCCGAGATTCGCTTTAGCAAAGCAAGCCATTGTTCATTGCTCAGTGCTGGGCGAGCTGCATCTAAAGCATAAATGTAGGCTCTATAGTCTAATTCCACATCTTGCTTCAATTCAGTAGAAAAATAATCCGTAGCAAGTGAAGTTAAAAGGGGATTAATCGTTAAAAATATCAAAATGAAAATTAAGCTCTTTACCCCAAAGCGTATTAACAACATTCGGTTTCCTTGCTATTGACAATAATGTACCCCTTCCCCCTAACTGTAATGAGGTGGCGATAAGGTATATTATCCCCAATGACTTTGCGTATTTTCATAATTTTATTGTCAATTGTGCGATCTAATCCATCAAATTCCCTGCCATATAATTGCCGAGAAATATCATCGCGACTAATTATAGAATCTACATGTGAAGCTAAAAAATAGAAGAGATCAAATTCACTATCCGACATCTCAAGTTTGATATCGGATTGGCTTACAACTCTGGTGAGCAAATTAAATTTAAACGGCCCAACATTGAGTATATGATCCAATTTTCTTTTACTCTCAACTCCTTGAGCTAATCTGAGCAACTTGCGAAATCTAGCCAATATAATTCGAGGATTAACCGGCTTTTGAATAAAGTCATCAGCCCCCATTTCCAGTAAGGTGATCTCATCGATGTCGTCATTACTAGCCGTTAAGATAATCACTTTACCAAAATACTTATTCTGTAAAGCACGACACACCTCAAAGCCATCCACTTCGGGAAGCATCAAATCTAATAGGACAAAATCAGGTTGATGTAACAGCACATACTCTAAGCCACTAGAACCGCTATATATCGTGTTAACCAAAAAGCCATGCTTTTCAAAAAAACTCTTAAGCAATGCTGCAAGTTCTAGATTGTCTTCAATAATAGTCAATGACTTAGAAATAAATGTATTCCTTTACTTAATGCCTACGATGGTATTCATCTTTTGTTTTAGACACAATTTTACGCTTTCTTTAATATTGCCTTGAGATTCATCATGAGGCAAATTTTGATTTAATATTCTAAAAGCACAATTTAGTCTGCAAACTATTATTAAACTATCAGTTATATTATTAAATTAAATGATTTTCAGGTTAAGCTGGAGATTTAAAAAATGTTTAATCCCCCTGCTTATTCTTGTTTGCGTAATAACAAAAAAAACCTTTAAACTTAATATTTAAAGAGGCTTTCATTAATAATTACCACATTATTTCATAAGTACTAATAAAATTATAAATACTTATGAAATTGAAAAAGCCGCTAAAAAGCGGCTTTTAAGATTATTTTTCAACATTTGATATTTTGTCTTTGTCTAGAACGGGATATCGTCATCAAAATCGATAGGTGGTTCCATTGGATTTGATGCGCCGCCTTGCGGAGCACTTTGTGGCTTAGGTGCAAAACCACCTTGCGCTTGTCCACCACCTTGTGGAGCATAGCCGCCGCCACCTTGGTATTGATTACTTTGCTGTGGTGCTGCAGCTGGTTGCTGACGAGCTGCTGGCGCTTGTTGTGGCGCTGGTGCATACCCGCCGCTTTGCTGTGCTGCACTTTGCTGCTGAGCATACCCACCACCTTGTTGTGGTGCGCTTTGCTGCGGTGCGCTCTGTTGTTGGCCGTAACCACCTTGAGATTGACCACCGTGGCTTTGCTGTTGGCCACCTTGGTAACCGCCACTTTGTTGGTCGCCACCACGGGCACCTAACATTTGCATTTGACCAGTGAAACCATCCACTACGATTTCAGTGGTGAATTTCTCTTGGCCTTGTTGGTCAGTCCATTTACGGGTTTGAAGTTTGCCTTCAACGTAAATTTGTGAACCTTTACGGCAATATTCACCAACAATTTCAGCTAACTTGCCAAAAAACACAACACGGTGCCATTCTGTTTTATCAACCATTTGACCGGTGTTTTTGTCTTTATAGCTATCTGACGTAGCTAGAGTAATATTCGCTACACCATTGCCGTTAGGCATATAACGTACTTCTGGATCTTGACCTAAATTACCAACCAAGATTACTTTGTTCACACCGCGTGCCATGGACCTTTCTCCTATAAACGTTATATTAAACCAGCCACTTTGCGGGCTTGGTCTAGGTCAAATTCTTTATCATCAATCTTTAAATAACTGCGATTTTCATCACAGACTACTGTTGCTTCAATTACGCCTGGTAAAGCAACTAAACGAGAAGCAAGGGTTTGCGCTTGCTGCTCGTTACTTAATTCTGTCATTAAGCTTATCATTTTACTGCGTGGCGGGACTTGCATATTCCACGCAAGGATAAGCCATATTACCCCAACAACTGCGGCTGCGGCAAACACTGCTTGCGGTGTTGTTGATTGCGCAACGTAACCGCCTAAAATACCACCTAAAAATGCACCAAAAAATTGTCCTGACGAAAACACTCCCATCGCCGAGCCTTTTTGGCTAGCAGGTGCTAAGCGCGATACTAATGCCGGCATCGTCGCTTCTAAAAAGTTAAAGGCAACAAAATACGCCAGCATACACATCGCCATGCCGATGATTGAGTCAACACCAATTGCCATTGCCAACATACTTAGAGCGAGCACTGCGATAGAGCCAACAAATGCCTGTTTCTCTTTTTCTTTGCGGATCGCAATGATCATCACTGGCGCCATTAATAAAAATGCCAGTAATAAAACGGGAATATATACTTGCCAATGCGCTTGTGCTGCTAAACCTTTGGCAATTAACTGCCCTGGTAAGGCGACAAAAATCGTCGTCAAGGTCAAATGTAATAGCATCACCCCTAAATCTAAACGTGCTAATTGCGGGTGCTTAATGAGTTTTTTAATATCGCTAACGCTTGCTAAGGTATCGCCTTTGGGGGCTTTGCTAACCGCTTTGGGGACCAAAAACAACACAATAAAAATACCCGCAACAGCCAAAATAGCAGTTAACCAGAACACTCCAGCAAGACCCCACGCTGCGGCAACCATTGGACCAAGTAACATAGCAATAGCAAAGCTCATGCCTATGCTCATACCAATCACGGCCATCACTTTTGGTCGTTGCTCATCGCGGCTCAAATCAGAAGCAAAAGCTAATAACGAGCTGGCAATTGCGCCCATCCCTTGTAATGCTCGCCCTAACGTGACCATTTGCATTGAATCAGCAGTGGCAGCAATCACCGAACCGATGGCAAAAACAGTTAAACCGCCAACAATGACTTTTTTACGGCCAATTTTATCCGATAACCAGCCCATGGGAATTTGTAACACAGCTTGTGTTAAACCATAGGCGCCAATCGCAAAACCAATCCATATAGGTGAAAATCCTGATAATTCTTGCCCATAAATAGCCAATACTGGCATCAACATAAATAGGCCAAGCATACGAAATGCAAACACACTCGCTAAGGAAACTGCGGCGCGTTTTTCTCGTGAATTGAGTGAAGAAGCTGTCATGATTCGCGTGTTCTTGCTGTCTATTAAAATTTGAGCAGGGATTCTACCACAAGCTTACAGAGAAATAATCGTCCCAATGCGATGATTTTTCATTGATCAAGGATTAATCTTCGCACGTATTATGAGATACTCAGTAAATCAATTTGGTAATGAAACGAGATAGCATGGAAAACATTGAAGTCCGAGGCGCCCGCACGCACAATTTAAAAGACATCAGCCTAACCATTCCCCGTGATAAATTAATTGTTATCACCGGTCTATCTGGTTCGGGTAAATCGTCTTTAGCATTTGATACCTTATATGCAGAAGGGCAGCGTCGGTATGTAGAATCTTTATCGGCCTATGCCAGACAATTTTTATCTTTAATGGAAAAACCGGATGTTGATCATATTGAAGGGTTGTCACCGGCAATTTCAATTGAACAAAAATCAACGTCACATAATCCCCGCTCCACCGTTGGCACCATTACCGAAATATATGATTACCTGCGCTTAATGTTTGCCCGTGTCGGTGAACCGCGTTGCCCTACTCACGATTTGCCACTCGCTGCACAAACCGTTAGCCAAATGGTCGACACTGTGCTGGCGTTCCCAGAGGGCAGCAAGCTGATGTTGCTAGCCCCTGTTGTGAAAGAGCGCAAAGGTGAGCACGTTAAGTTGTTAGAGCAACTAGCCAGCCAAGGTTATATTCGCGCCCGTATTGACGGGGAAGTATGCGACCTTTCTGATCCACCGACTTTAGAACTACATAAAAAACACACTATTGAAGTCGTGGTCGATCGTTTTAAAGTGAAAGATGGCTTACAACAGCGTTTAGCCGAATCGTTTGAAACCGCGTTAGAGCTGTCAGCCGGTGTAGCAACTATTGCATCGATGGATGACGCAAACGCCGAAGAGCTGCTGCTCTCCGCCAACTTCGCTTGCCCAACGTGTGGCTACGCCATGACCGAACTTGAACCTCGGTTATTCTCATTTAATAATCCGGCAGGCGCATGCCAAAGTTGTGATGGTTTAGGAGTTCGTCAGTATTTCGACCCAAATCGAGTGATTCAAAACCCAGAGCTTAGTTTATCTGGCGGTGCCATAAAAGGCTGGGATAAACGCAGTTTTTACTATTTCCAGATGCTACAAGCCGTTGCTGAGCACTATAAATTTGATTTAGAAATGCCATTTCAGGAACTATCTAAAGATGCTAAAAAAATCATTTTAGAAGGTTCTGGCGATACAAAAATTGCTTTTAACTACCGCAACGACCGTGGCGACCTGATCACTCGTAACCATGAGTTTGAAGGCGTGTTAAATAACATGAACCGCCGCTATCGTGAGACAGAATCAAATTCCGTGCGCGAAGAGCTGTCTAAATATCAAACCAGCCAAGCTTGCCCAAGTTGTAAAGGGTCGCGCCTACGCCAAGAAGCGCGCAGTGTATTTATCGGTCAGACTAACTTACCCGCTATCACCAGTATGAGTATTGGTGAAGCAATGAGCTTTTTTGAGCAACTAAGCTTAACGGGCCAAAAAGGCCAGATAGCTGAGAAAATCTTAAAAGAAATTCGCGACCGTTTATCGTTTTTGATCAACGTAGGGCTAAATTATCTCTCTTTAGAGCGCAGTGCTGATACTTTATCTGGCGGTGAGGCTCAACGTATTCGCTTAGCCAGCCAAATTGGCGCAGGCTTAGTAGGCGTAATGTATGTACTTGATGAACCATCGATTGGTTTGCATCAACGTGATAATGACCGTTTACTACAAACGCTGATCCATCTACGCGACTTAGGTAATACCGTGATTGTGGTAGAGCACGACGAAGATGCCATACGTGCCGCCGATCATATTATTGATATAGGCCCTGGAGCTGGCGTGCATGGCGGTTATATCATTGCCCAAGGTACTCGTGATGACATTTTAGCTAGCGAAGAGTCAGTAACAGGGCAATTTTTATCTGGCCGACGCAAAATTGAAGTTCCCAAAGAGCGTCATAAAATCAACGATAAGTGGTTAGAGCTGTTTGGCGCTAGCGGTAATAACTTAAAAAATGTCGATTTAAAAATACCTTTTGGTTTAATGACCTGTATTACTGGCGTATCAGGCTCTGGTAAGTCAACGCTTATCAACGATACCTTATTCAAACTTGCTCATACCGAACTAAACGGAGCGACCACCGCCGAAGCCGCACCGTACAAATCAATTAGCGGCCTTGAGCATTTTGATAAAGTCATCGATATTGACCAAAGCCCGATTGGCCGTACCCCACGCTCAAACCCAGCCACATATACCGGTATTTTTACTGGCATTCGTGAACTGTTTGTGGGCACGCAAGAATCTCGCTCTCGTGGTTACAAAGTCGGTCGCTTTAGCTTTAATGTAAAAGGTGGCCGCTGTGAAGCTTGCCAAGGCGATGGCGTGATCAAAGTCGAAATGCACTTTTTACCTGATGTATATGTGCCATGTGATGTCTGTAAAGGGCAACGTTATAACCGTGAAACGTTAGAAGTGCAGTATAAAGGCAAAAACATCCATCAAGTATTAGAAATGACGGTGGAAGACGCACACGACTATTTTGATAAAATACCCGCCATTGCGCGTAAACTAAAAACCTTAATGGATGTGGGCCTGTCTTATATTCGCTTAGGCCAAGCCGCGACAACGCTCTCTGGTGGTGAAGCGCAACGGGTTAAACTCGCCCGCGAGTTATCTAAACGTGACACAGGTAAAACCTTATACATTTTAGATGAACCAACCACAGGCTTGCACTTTGCTGATATTGAACAATTATTAGTAGTACTGCATCGCCTGCGTGACCACGGTAATACGATTGTGGTTATTGAGCATAATCTTGATGTAATAAAAACAGCCGATTGGATCATTGATCTAGGTCCCGAAGGTGGTGCTGGCGGCGGTGAGATCCTCATTGCAGGCACGCCGGATGAAGTAGCCGAATGTGAGCGTTCACATACCGGCCACTATTTGAAACCCCTATTATCAAAATAGGGTTTTCGCTTTATGTACTAAGGTTGGCCGGTGTTAAGATATATAAAAATTGCCAGATGGCGTGCAAACAAACAGCTGAGGCAACAACAGCAAAATTTGCAACCTCATAAACTGCGCTTTTATGAGCAAGGTAAAGCTATTTGGTTTAATCTTAACACCGCGCAAAAGCTCTACTTATTGGCGTTAATCTGCCTAATTATCTTTCAAAGTGGTTGGCTATGCGCCAGTATCACTATCGTAGCGCTTACTATTGAGTTTTGGCCAAAGTTCAATAAGCTCTGGCATTCACTTGCTGGCAAAGCACTTATACTTATTTTCTATGCCAGTATCGCCAACTTTGTACTGGCCAATGCCAGTGGCATTGTAAATAATGTAACTCATGTTTCAGCAACACATTTTAATTACACCCATAATTTTGCCACGCTACTTTATTTACCACCCTGGGCGTTGGGCATCTCTCTATCAACATTACTATTATTACAATTGATATTGCCGTTCTACATTTTTACGCTCTTAATCATCAAACCGTTTGGTTCACAGCGGGTAAAGTTTATTAGCCAAAGCTATTCACCTTTGCTTACCGCTTCTATACGGTTTTTTTTATCAACCATTGTAATAATCAACCTAATGTCTTTTGTTGATGACAAAGATACCGGTGCCGTTATTGATGACATAGTAAGCAACTTCGTCAGCAGCAAGCAGCTCTCAAGTCGAGCACTAACAGAGCAACAAGAAGTTGAAGTTGTCGAAGAGCTCAGCCAAAAAATACATGGGCAACTGCCAAGTGAAAACATTACGCAAACACCTCCCACACCGCCTGTAACTAAGACGGAAGAAGGTGAAACCACTCAATCCGTACGATTATTCTTTAACACCAAAGGTTACTTTGAACGCAGCAAACGCTTAATTGCTATGTTTGCTTACACCTACGAAGCAGACCAATACTCCCGTTGCAAAAAATCTGACGACAGTAAATCGATTGAGATTAACGACTACGAAATTGTTGAAATTGCACCAGATAACAGCAAACCTTACGGTTACAGCTTTACGGTAAAAGCATGCCAATCGCCGGGCATTAAAGCGCCATAGCGGGCTACGGGCTACGGGCTACGGGCTACGGAAAATACTAAAGTCAGTTAATTAAAGTCAAACCTGTTTTTTAATTTGGCAATTACTTTGAGTTAATAGGTGGAAGCTGAGCTTTATATAATAAGCATGTTTATATCCCGCGAGCTAAATAGCTTGTTATCTGATGCTTTTAAGTTCAATCCCTGCAATACGAGTTATCAATTCATCGAGAAAGGACAAATCCACTATTTCGCCGTTACTAAATAGTCGGTAATCCGACTCCAAACCTGCCAACAATTCTCTTGCCTCAGCAACACCTTTAAAAAACTCGCTACTGCGTAAAATACACACCAAGAGATCATCTTGCAGCGCAATGCGCTGCTTTATTTCATGTAGACCTTGTCCTAAATAAGACTTGAGCGTCTTTAAATCAGAAGAAGATATACGTCCATTTTCGAACTTTAACGTAATTTTGAAGTATTCCATGAACTTAATCTCATAACGATTGCACTTAACACTTGAATTTAAATAAGATTAAAGCTGCTGCTTCGAGCCTAAATTTGTATATAACAGCAACAAAAAAGCCAGATATTCCGTTGTAGTTGGAACCATCTGGCTTTATATGATTAGTTATTAGCAAGCGTTACGGACGTGGAATAAATCCTAACGCGTTGTAAACAGACTTTAAGGTTATCTCTGCACGTGCGCTGGCTTTTTCAGCACCGGTTTTCATGATGTTGTTGAGCAATGCTTGATCTTCACGGATCTCTTTAAAGCGCGCTTGGATTGGCTCGATCATGCTCACTACTGCGTCAGCGGTGTCTTTTTTCAGATGGCCATACATTTTATCTTCGTATTCAGGCACTAACTCTTCAATTGAGCGCTTAGTTGCAACAGACATAAGTGTTAGTAAGTTTGATACGCCTGGTTTTTCAGTGCGATCAAAATAAATACGCGCTTGCTCGTCTGAATCGGTTACTGCTTTTTTAAGCTTTTTCTCGATCTTTTTTGGTTCGTCTAACATCATGATAAAACCATTTGGGTTTTCATCTGATTTAGACATTTTTTTCAGTGGATCTTGCAGGCTCATTACGCGCGCACCAAACTCTGGAATGTAAGGTTCTGGGATCGTGAAAACTTCACCATATAAGTTATTAAAGCGCGTTGCGATATCGCGTGTTAGTTCAAGGTGCTGCTTTTGATCATCACCTACTGGTACTTGCGCCGCTTGATAAAGTAAAATATCAGCTGCTTGTAATACCGGATAAGCAAACAAACCAACGTTTACGTTGCTGGTGTTCTTTGCTGACTTATCTTTAAACTGGGTCATGCGGTTAAGCTCCCCCATTTGCGCATAACAGTTTAGTACCCAACCTAGCTGTGCATGTTCAGGCACTTGCGACTGCACAAATAAAGCAGCTTTATCTGGATCAATACCACATGCAACATACAAAGCTATACCATCTAATACACGGGTTTTTAAAAGCTCTGGATCTTGGCGTAACGTAATCGCGTGCAAATCAGCTAACATAAAGTGACTATCATACTCTTCCTGTAGCTTTACCCACTGGTTAATAGCGCCAACATAGTTGCCTATTGTCATTCCACCGGTTGGCTGCATGCCACTTAACACTACTGGTTTACTCATGATGTTCCTTTATATTACAAAAATAAAAAATGCTAAAATTAAAAAATCGCTTAACGCTGGGTAAGAACAGGTATTATATCTAAGAAATTCTCACAGAGGTACTGTGGATTCAAATCAGCAAGATTTTCACCTTGGTTATAACCATAATTAACGGCAAGTACGTCTATATGTGCCGCTTGCGCCGCTAAGATATCACTTTTTGAGTCACCAATCATAATTGCTTGACTCACTGGTACATTTAATTGCTGACAAGCAAATAAAAGAGGCTCTGGTGAAGGCTTTTTGGCCATGTCATCACCACACACTATCACCTCAAAATGACTTCTCAAAGCGAGCTTATCAAGTAGCTTTTCAGTAAAGCAGCGGGCTTTGTTAGTGATCAACGCTTTTGGTATACCACGTAACGCCGCAAGGCCTGTTTCTACGTGTTGATAAAGCACACTGTATTCACCTACTTGTTGCTCATAATGATCATAAAAAAGCGCAATTGCTTTATCTGCTAATGCTGGATCTAGGTGTTCACTGACTTTCATGTCGCCACTGAGGCCTCGCTTAACCAGCATTTCAATGCCGTTACCAACCCAGCTTTGTACCAACCCCTGACTTACAATTGGAAAAGCTAAATCAGATAAAGTCAGATTCATCGCTATATATAAATCATAAACACTATCAACTAAAGTACCATCAAGATCAAATAAAGCGGCTTCATACTTCATTATTTTACACCCTCTAACTGGGCACGCATTTGCTCAATTACTTGTTGGTAATCTGGCTGATTAAAAATAGCAGAGCCGGCAACAAACATGTCAGCACCGGCTTGAGCCGCCGCCGCAATATTATCGACTTTAATACCACCATCTACTTCTAAACGAATAGCACGACCTGAATCATCAATTATTTTCCGTGCTTGGCGTAGTTTTTCCAAAGTATGAGGAATAAAACTTTGACCGCCAAAACCTGGATTAACCGACATTAATAAAATCACATCAAGCTTATCAATCACATGTTCTAAATAGCTTAAACTCGTCGCAGGGTTAAAGACTAAACCAGCTTGGCAACCATGATCTTTGATCAGCTGCAAAGTGCGATCAATATGTTCACTCGCTTCAGGATGAAAAGTAATGATTGAAGCACCAGCATCAGCAAATTGCGGTATTAAACTATCGACCGGTTTAACCATTAAATGCACATCAATAGGCGCAGTAATACCATAATCACGTAGCGCTTTGCACACCATAGGCCCAATTGTTAAGTTTGGCACATAGTGATTATCCATCACATCAAAATGAACTACATCTGCACCAGAAGCTAAAACACGCTCAACATCTTCGCCCAAACGGGCAAAATCAGCAGATAAAATAGACGGGGCGATAAGGTACTTTTGTAGTGTTTCTAACATAAACAATCCTTAGTGATATTAAAAATGCGCAAAATAGCAGGGCCATTAATTGCCATAATGTAACCTAAATCAAGCTATTCCCCAAGAATCCCAGTTAATTAAAGCTTTAACTCTATTTGAAGTTTTGCAACGGTTATATTTTAAACAGCAAAATATAAACATTATTTTTACCTTAACCTTCTAATTTTATTAATTTTTTATATTTGTTAAGGATAAATTAAGTTTGTTATTTGAGCATTTTTTATGTATGCTCTAGTGAGTAACACTATTATGGACTTAGTAAAATGCGTGCTTTTAAAATCGGGATCTTAACTGCGGCTGCTATAACTATCGGTACACTAAGCTATTTTTCAAAAAGTGATAATACACTTATCGCAGCTAACGATTGCGAATGTAGCTCAGGCCATTTAAAAATTAATAATGCAGTGCAATGTATGAAGGTCGAACAAGAATCAAGTTGGATGTCATGGATCACTGGTGATAGTCGCAGTGCACAATTTCATTATTTAGATTTACTTGAATTATTAACCAGCTCAGACGAACCACAAAAAGCACGTTCACTTAGTCCTAGGTTTTAATAAAATGCGGCAACTGATCAGCGCTATACAAAGTGTTGTTGCGGCATTTTTTGGCGTGCAATCTGAACACAAGCGTCACGCTGACTTTAAACAACACTCGCCTACCAGTATTATTATCATCGCTATTATTTTATTTATATCTTTTGTAACCGCTATCTATGGCGTGGTGACTTGGGTGCTAAGTACATAGCCATCAACTCATTAACTTTATTGCGCGAACCACCTTTTGGGCTAATCGTCCGCTTAACTTGAATTTCAGCTAACGTTGCTTGGCTATATATTTTACGTGTCCATACAGTGTCATGATTCGAGATCAATACCGGTGTTTTGTTTTCAAATGCCGCTTGCTCAGCTAAATTAGCTAGATTCGCCTGATCATCTAAATTAAAGCCACCCTTAGCATAAGAGGTAAACGACGCCGTTTTACTCAAAGGCACATAAGGTGGATCGCAATAGATCACGGCGTTATCGGGTACTAATTTAAATACATCGTCATAACCTAAACAAGTAAACGTGGCTTGTTGCGCTTTTTCGGCAAAAAAGTACATTTCTTTTTCAGGAAAATACGGACGTTTATACTTACCGAACGGAACATTAAAAATTCCTTTCAGGTTATAGCGGCATAAACCGTTGTAGCCGTGGCGATTCATATATAAAAATAAAATCGCTCGCTCGTAAATGTCATTACTTTGATTAAACTGTACGCGATAATCATAATATGCGTCAGGCTGGTTGTTTAAATCAACAAACAGCTTTTTAGCATCGCTGATGAATTCATCTGGAGAATTTTTTAATTCGTTATACAAGTTAATGAGATCAGCATTAATATCATTAAGAATATAATCTTTAAAATCTGTGTTTAAAAATACCGAGCCAGCACCTACAAACGGTTCAACTAAGGTATCAGCGTGTTTGCTCGCTTCATTTAAGCGCGCGCTAATATCTTCAACTAAGCTGTATTTTCCGCCAGCCCATTTAAGGAAGGCTCTGGTCTTTTTCTGCATCGGCTCTTTACTTCAAACTGGTGTGCCGCGATTTTACACTAAACAGTGTAAATTTACTGATCTAGTAACGCGATTTCTTGTTTTATTTTACTGATTTTTTTATAAAACGGCTGATTTTTACGCACCGCTTCAGGTAGGCTTGCTAGCGCTTCGCGAGCCGTATTTAAGTTATCAAAGCTGCCATAGGTTACCACCCACCACATTTTATCGTTGCGGCGTGTTTGATAGACTTTACCAAGTACTTGCAGCGACTGTTTAGCAACAAACTGCTCGGCGATTGTTTGCTGAGTTACCGCTAGTAACTGGATCACGACCTTACTATCCGGCTGTTGTAGATACCAAGCATTATCTGCTGGCATAATTTGCTGCGCTTGAGGAACAAGCTCTACCACAGTGGGTTCTTCAGCCAAGCTAGTCGTGATATCAACAGGCTCTGCAACTGGCGCTAAACTATCTAGTATTGCCGCAACATTATTTTCCTGAGTAGGATTATCAATAAGCGGCTTGTCTTGCTCTGGTTGGGCTTGTTGAGCAGCTGATTGAGCATCTGCAGCTTCTACTTGTGAGGAATCTATTGTCACCGCAGGTTCTGTTACAGCTTGCTTTAAAGTATCGACTGCGATTGCCGTCGCCACTGGAGTTTCTGGTTGTGGCTGATAAAAATCCTGCCACCAACGGGTCATATCAGATTTATATAAAAAACCAATGATGAGTAACATAATAATCACTAGCAGCGTTATTAAATGTACTCGCCAAGATACTTTATCAGTGACTACAACCTTAGCTGTGTGCTGTGTTGGTTGCCACGCTAACAATAAACTCGGATTACCGTGTGCTTCGCGCAAAAAGGTTTGAAATACCGGGTCTTCATCATAAGGTAAATCATTAAAATAGCACTTCATCAACTGTTTACTTTCTGCTATAGAAAGTGCTTCGAGATGAATTTCAACAGCGCTTTTAAATTGCCCCACTGATTGCGATGCCAGTAAGACATATAAAGTAGTAGGACTATGCTTGGCAAGCGTTGTTAACTCTTCGACCATTTCTTCAGATAAATGCCGTCCACCATCTAACACCCATAAACATGGACCACAGTTTTGCTGTTTAGCTAGTTGGTAAAAATTTTCTGACAGGCTTAGGTTTTGATCAATTAACGGCGAGCGGAAGCTTTGTTCCAGTAACTCACTCATCAATTGCATATCACTCATACGCGCACTAAGCTGCACAAATGACTTATTAAAATCACTGTATTTATCAGTAATGAAGGTTTCGAGAAGATAACTTTTACCAAGTCCAGAAGGACCCAGTAAGACAATTAAATTTTGCCCATATTCAAACTGTAGGGCAATCCGATCAACCAAAGCCGCACGGCTAGGTAAGATTTGCGATTGCATTAGCGCCCTATTAAATTTCGGACCTGTTGATCTGATACATCATCAACCAACGCGCATTGACCAAACGCAGTAGGAAGAATAAAACGGATCGTGCCTTTTTTATTCTTTTTATCTTTACGCATATGATGAAGGAAATGTTCAGCAGTCATCACATCAGGGATCTCACTAGGCAAATTATATTGTGCTATTAAGGTAACGATCCTTGCAACTTCTTGTGCACTTAAATCACCACGAGTATGAGCTAGCTGTGCAGCTAATACCATGCCAGTGGCAACAGCTTCACCATGTAGCCATTGGCCGTATCCCATTTGCGCTTCGATAGCATGTGCAAAGGTATGGCCTAAATTAAGTAACGCTCGTAGTCCTGCTTCTTTTTCATCCTGAGCGACAATCAGTGCTTTAATTTCACAACAACGAAAAATCACATGCTGAATGGTTTCTTCATCCAAAGCCTGTAATTGCGCGGTGTTGTTTTCTAGAAAAGTAAATAATTCTGTATCGTAAATTAAGCCATATTTAATAACTTCAGCCATACCGGCTGCAAATTCACGAGCAGGAAGTGTATGCAATGATTGAGTATCAATAAACACGGCTTGCGGCTGATAAAAAGCCCCAATCATGTTTTTACCCAAAGGATGGTTAACCGCCGTTTTACCGCCAACTGATGAATCAACTTGCGATAATAAGGTAGTGGGTACTTGAATAAACGGTACCCCGCGTTGATAGCAGGCCGCAACAAAACCAGTCAGATCACCGACCACACCACCACCAAGGGCGATTAAGCAAGTATCTCTGCCGCAATTGTTTTCAAGCAAAAATGCCGAGATTTTCTCAAACCATTCCAGTGATTTATATTGCTCACCATCAGGAATAATAAAACTTAGCGGATTTAAATCAGCTAATAACGCCATTGCATCGCTTAAGTACAAAGGTGCAATGGTGTCATTAGTGATAATGATAGGTCGACAATCACCAATATGATGATGCAGCCTGTCAGTCTGTTGAAGAGCAGATTGACCAATATAAATAGGATAACTTCGCTCGTCTAAATTAACTGTTAATTCAAGCATCGCTAGTATCCTTTCTTATTGGTATTTAAAAATCTAATTTCTCGATGATTTGATTAGCGACAACTTTAGCGCTTTGCTCATCAGTGCGTACAACAAAATCAGCTACTTCTTTATACAACGGTTCGCGTTCTTCAGCTAAGCGCTCTAATACATCACGAGGTGCTTCTTCTGTTTGCAGTAATGGGCGACGCTTGTCGCGCTGCGTGCGTGCAACTTGCTTTTCGATAGGTGTCTCTAGGTATACAACAATACCACGAGCCGAAAGCTTGTTTCGTACTTCTTTACTCATCACAGAACCACCACCAGTTGCAAGTACAATACCTTGCATTTCTGTTAGATCGCCAATGACAGATTCTTCACGAAGTCGAAAGCCTTCTTCACCTTCAAGATCGAACACCCAGGCAATATCTGCACCGGTACGGCGTTCGATTTCTTGATCAGAATCGACAAATTCAAGGTGCAATTGATCTGCAATGTGACGACCAATTGTGCTTTTGCCAGCCCCCATAGGGCCAACTAGAAATATATTACGTTTTTCAGCCATATCTTTTAGTACAAACGAACTCTAAAATTTGAAATAAAACCCCGCCTAACGACCTGGCCCCAAAATTAAGGAGGGGATTATCTCAGTAATTGATTGGGTATTTCAAGTCAATTAGAACAAAAAGCCAATTAACGAGCAATTAAAGTCAATAATTCCCCATTGTGTAAGAATAAATCAGTGTAAATTACTCTATTTGGATTTTCGGAGTAACGAAAATCAGCAATTCTTTCTTTTCATTAAACTCACTAGTGCTTCTAAACAGCACTCCTAGGTAAGGAATATCACCTAATAATGGTACTTTTTTAACTGAGTTAATGATTTGCTGCTGGAATATACCACCAAGTACCACGGTTTGACCATTCTCAACCAGTACTTGGGTTTGAATTTCTTGGGTATCAATTGCAACTGCAGGACCAGTTCCAGTTTGTACCGTATCACCTCGGGTATCTTGGGTAATGATTAAATCCAAGATAACTTTATTATCTGGGGTGATGTGTGGTGTTACCTCAAGACTCAATACTGCCTTTTTAAAGCTAACAGTTGTAGCACCACTTGAAGCAGATTCAACATACGGTATTTCGGTACCTTGTTCAATACGTGCTTTTTTCTGGTTGGCAGTAGTAATACGCGGACTTGCGATAATTTCACCACGGTTTTCTTCTTCAAGCGCGGTTAGCTCTAAATCAAGTAACGTGCCATTTGCTAATTTAGCAACGTGCATACCAATACTGCCAGCGGCACCTGTGATAGGCAAGTTTACATTAAGGCGATCAGAAATACTTGGAATGGTGCCGTTAGAAATCGTATTAGCACCTTCTAAGGTACCTGAAATACCATCAGTGCCTTGTTGATCACTAAACCCCCAACGTACTCCTAAGTCTTCTTTTACGTTATCACGTACAGTAACCATACGTGCCTCAATAATAACTTGTCTAACCGCTATATCCAAAGTTTCGACCATACGGCGAACACTTGCAATGCTTTTAACGGTGTCTTTAATTAACAAGGTATTGGTACGTTTATCAACGGATACACTGCCGCGAGCACTAATAATGCTGTTAGTGTCGGTTTTCAGTAAATCAGCAAACTCTTCCGCTTTAGCATAATTCAAACGAATATATTCACTATAAAGCGGCTCTAAGTCTTCAACTTGTTGTTTGGCTTTTAGATCTTTCGCTTCGCGGGCGGCAAGCTCTTCAGATGGTGCCACCATTAATATAGAGCCATCCATACGCTTATCTAAACCTTTAACGCGTAATACCACGTCAAGAGCTTGATCCCAAGGCACACCATCTAAACGCAGAGTTATGTTGCCACTGACTGAGTCACTGGTTACTAGGTTGAAATCATTATAGCCGGCAATAATTTGCAATACGGCACGCACAGAGATGTCTTGAAAGTTTAGGGTCATTGGGCGACCTTGGTATTCTTTACCACCTTCTAAATATGAACGTTGCGATTCATCTTTTTCAACTGTAAGTGTAAGAATATTTTCAATTTGTTGATAAGTGAATTTAAACGCGGCATTAGGGGTTATCACTACCCTACTCATATTATTTTCTTTAAATGTCTCAATTGAGCTCACTACAGTGCCAAAATCTAGCACATCTAGCTCATATAATAAGTCATCTAAAATATCGGTATGATGAAACTCAGCAATAATTTTACCGCCACTTTCATGCACATCAATCGCAGCTTGAGTATCTTGTAAAAAGACTAAGACTCGCGCTTCACCTTTTTCACCGCGACGAAAATCAATAGACTGGATTGAGTTGATGTAATTGCCAGTCACTTCTTTAGCGGTATTAGCATCTTGTTGTGACGTGATCGGATTATCTGAGACGTGTAATGAAACAAGGTTATTGTTCACCGTTGTTTGGTAAATTTTTAAACGCTCTAAATGAACAGTGACAATCAAGTTACCATCAACAGCTACACTATTAACTTTTTCAATACCTGCTTGGTTGATTTGTACTTCACTTAAACCTTGTTCAACACTAGCTGCATTAAAGCGCATTTCAATACGAGCCGGGTTATTAAATACCTGAACTTTTGGCTCTTCAGTCAGCTCTTCATCAAATACCAGCTGTAACTGTGTTTCTCCAGCTATTAGCGGGCTATAACGAACATCATACAATAGCGGCGTAGCCATTGCTGATTGCGTGATAAAAAGGGCAATAACAACAAACAAAGCCTGCTGAATGCGGTTACTCCAAGATACTCCCTTATGCATTTTAATTTTACCTTTTTTATTTTTAACTAGTGCCATTGGATCCCGCCTCTAACATTTCCAGCTTCGTCAGGCGCTCTTTCCAACAACCAGACCCGTCGGGTATTAATTCTAACAATTCTATATAATCACTTTTAACATCTTGTACAACACCATGATACAAACCAATATGATTACCGATAGTAACTCGGTGTAAAGTATCATCTGCAGCTTTAATTAATGCCCATGTTTGGCCACCAGAACCCAGCGTGCCTTTCATTGCTAGGTTATCCAACGGATATTTCTCTAATACTTCACGCGTACGATCAGGATCAGGGTGTAAGCAGTTTTTAACTTGGATCATGTTATTTTGAATAATTTCCGGTTGCGGCGCAACAAAAGGACTACGTAGTTGCTGTGCATTGTATTCAAAGTGCTCAAATTGGGTCAGTTTTGGAATGGCCTCTACCTTAGGTGTAGTGCTGGCTTTTACCTGATCAATAAATTCTTTTTGCTCAGAAGTATCATCGTTACATGCGCTCACCAAAATACCGCTGAGTAAAACAAAGGCTAGTTTTTTCATTTTTTAGCCCCTACTTTCTTCACGCCGCCTTCATAGCGGTAAGTTTTGGCAACCACGCTAAATGTCAGTTTGCCTGAGTCTGAACTATTAATTGAAAAGTCATGCAAACTTACTATACGAGGAAGTTGCGCCACTTTACCAACAAAATCACCAAACTCATGGTAGCTACCTATTACTTCAATTTTAATCGGTAACTCAGTATAAAATTCTTTTTCCACTTCTGGTAACCAGCCAATTTTAAGAAAGGTTAAGCCACTGGTCGTGCCCACATAAGATAAATCATCAAGTAAGCCTGGTGTTTCGTTTGAAGTCGGTAAGCGCTTTAGTAGTAAAGAAAACTTTTCTTCCATTTCAACCATTTGTTGACGGTAAATTTCTAGATTACTGGCCACAGCATATTTCACTCGATAGGTACTGCGTAACTCAACTTCTTTACTAACTGCATTGTGGTAGCTATCTATTTCATCTGAAACCAATAAGCTGTAACTAAAAAACAGCACCAAGGCAGCTACAAAAGTACAGCAAATAACCTTGACAACTATTGGCCAATCGCCGATATTTTCAAGCTCAATTTCGTTCCATTCAATCTCTGTTAACGCTTTGATATCAAGGTTCATTATTTAACCTCTCCAATCTTATCAAAGGGTTTTACATAAAATTCCATATTAAAATCACTCAATAAACGAGACGATTTCTCCCCTGCAATAATGCCTTGCATTGTCGGCTTTTCGAGCAGATAGGAGTTTTGTACTTGGCGCAACATGTTTGACAAATAATTATTAGATTCGCTACGGCCAACCACATGAATTGCACTACCACGGCGTTCTAACTTAGTTAGATAAACACCCGTTGGTACAATTTTGGCAACTTCATCCATAATTTGTGTGCCTAAATTACGACTACTTTGCAGCTCTTCAATTAAGCGCATACGTTGCTGTAAGTTTTCTTTCTTTTTATCTAACTCACGAATTTCACTAATACGCCGATCTAATTGCCCTATTTCAGTTGAAAGGTAATTATTTTTAATATTTTGACCGTCTCGTAAACCACCGTAATAGCTACTCAATAAATACATACTGATAAAACTGCCAAGCACCACGAAAAATAAAATAGTGACAAATTTATTCTGCGATTGTTTTCGCTGCTGTTCGCGCCACGGCAGTAGATTTATATGTGGCATGATGAAAAACTCCTTAATGCCAAACCTGTCGCTATTGCAAATTGAGTACGATGACGCTGTAACACATTGCGATCGACATGGTGGGAAATATCCATATTTTCAAAAGGCTCAGCCACTATGGTATGAATACCTAGTTCTTCAATTAGCAATCGATCAAGGCCATCAATCATCGCTGTGCCACCAGTAAGCACAATGTAATCGATTTGATCTTTGCCACTGGTAGTTAAAAACATCTGCACTGCGCGGCGCACTTGCTGTAATAATGAGGTTTGAAATGGTGCCAATACTTCAAACGTATAGTTAGGCGGAAGATCGCCAGTAGTTTTGCCTATTTCAGCTTCATCAAAACTTTTATTGTAATAAGCCACTATGCTGTTGGTGTATTGATCGCCACCAAATACTTGGTCTCGGGTGTAAATCGTTTCACCGCCAAGTACCACACTTACCAACATAAGTACCGCGCCAATATCGACCACTGCTACACACTTATTAAATGCATCGCTTGGTAATTGCTGATAATACACATCCATTGCGCGACTCAGCGCATAGCTTTCTACATCAACTACTTTTGCTATTAAACCAGCTGATTCTAATGCACCAACACGAGCTTCAACACTTTCGGTACGCGCAGCTGAAAGCAACACATTCATTTTGGAAGGATCGGCTTCGTTGGTACTGAGCTTTTCAAAATCTAGGCTAACTTCATCTAAAGGATAGGGAATAAGGCTGTCCGCCTCGATTTCTATTTGCGACTCAAGCTCTGCATCGCTAAGCGTAACATCCATAAAAATTACTTTAGTAATGACGGTTTGTCCCGATACAGCCACTGCTGCCGAACGAATTGACTTAGGTAACTTACGCTTTAGCTTAGTAATGATATTACCAATTGCCTCAATATCTTGAATATTGCGCTCAGCCATTGTACCTTTTGGCATTGGCTCAATTGCTAGCGCTTCGAGCCTGTAGCCACTGTCCGTTTCATTCAGCAACACCGCTTTTATAGCATGTGAACCGATATCTATCCCTACCATCATCGATGAAGACTTACTCAATAGTTGACTTAGCATGTTCGCAACTTGGCCTTTGTTTTAAGAATAAACAAGTTATAATTTTTATATGAAAAAATACTATTCATTTTTTAATCAATATATACTAGCAGTCTCCGATTCTAATTGGGAGTCCATTTAGGGAAAATATAAGTGATTTTATTGAAACGAACTTTACAATTTTTTATCATCTGCGCGTTTTTAGGGCTCATTACCTTAGTAAGCCTTTATTATTACGTTAAATCTGATATCCCCAGTGTGCAAGTTTTAAAAGACGTGCAATTACAAACTCCTATGCAAGTCTTTTCGAAAGATGGTTTGTTAATCAACCAGTTCGGTGAAAAACGTCGCATTCCAGTGACTATAGAAGAGATCCCACAACCACTCATAAATGCTATTTTAGCTACTGAAGATAACCGCTTTTATGACCATATAGGTATAGATCCTATAGGTATTTTACGTTCAGCGCTCGTATTAATTTCAACTGGTGAGAAAAAACAAGGCGCAAGTACTATAACAATGCAGTTAGCTCGTAACTTCTTCTTAACACGTGAAAAGGCCTATATCCGTAAAGTAAAAGAGATCTTCATTGCGTTACACATTGAGAACTTACTTACCAAGGATGAAATACTCGCTTTATACCTAAATAAAATAGAGTTAGGTAATCGTGCTTTTGGTATCGGAGCCGCTGCACAAGTCTATTATGGAAAGCAACTAAACGAGTTAACTTTAGCGCAAATGGCAATGATTGCAGGCTTACCAAAAGCGCCGTCAGCTTTAAATCCGATCAGAAACCCAGTTCGCGCCAAGGCACGCCGTAATGTGGTACTCAGACGTATGCTCGATGAAGGTTATATCTCTCAAGCAGACTACAACCAAAGCTCTCAAGAACCAATTACGGCAAAATTTCATGGTGCCGAAATAGACTTATATGCGCCTTATATATCTGAAATGGTGCGTGCAGAAATGGTCGCTCGTTATGGCTACGAAAAAGCCTATAATACCGGCTTTAAAGTTTACACCAGTGTTGAATCTGACGTACAAGCCGCAGCGCAAAAAGCACTCGTTAATAATCTCCATGCATACGATATGCGCCATGGCTATCGTGGCCCAGAGCAGCAACTGTGGGATTTTGAAACGCAACCAGCCCTAAGTTCTAGTGAAATTTTAGCAAAGCTAAAACCGGTAAAAGAAATTGCCCCGTTATTAACAGCAGCAGTTTTGTCTGTAGCAGATCAAACGGCAACAGTGTTATTAAAAAGTGGTGAGCAAGCCACTCTAGACTGGGATAATCTCAAATGGGCACGCAAATACATTACCCGTTACCGTCAAGGTTTTCCTCCAAAAACCGCTACCGACATACTCAATCCAGGGGAGCAAATTTGGCTACGTAAAAATGACGATGGTAGTTATCTACTCAGCCAATTGCCTGAAGCGTCAAGTGCATTAGTATCGCTGGATCCGAATGATGGTCGCATTAAAGCGATTGTTGGTGGCTATAGCTTTGAACAAAGCCAATATAACCGAGCCGTGCAAGCAAAACGTCAGGTAGGTTCTAACATTAAGCCGTTTATTTATTCAGCGGCGCTGAATAATGGTTATACCTTAGCGTCTATTTTAAATGATGCACCAATCAATCAATGGGACAAGAGCCTAGGGGTCGCATGGCGACCAAAAAACAGCCCTGCGATATATAACGGCCCAATCCGTATTCGTCGTGCTTTAGCACAATCGAAAAACGTTATTTCGGTGCGCTTACTACGCGGGGTAGGCTTGCAGCGCACAGCTGATCACCTATTAAAATTTGGCTTTCAAAATAATGATATCAATCGCAGTGAATCGCTAGCTTTAGGTAGTGCGTCAATTACTCCTTTAGAGCTTGCCCGTGGCATGAGCACATTTGCCAATGGCGGTCATTTGATCACCCCTTATTTCATTAATGAGATTCAAGACTCTGCAGGTAATGTGTTATTTAAAACAGAACCACTATTAGCGTGTGATCCCGTTACTCCTCCGCTAACAACGACTCAATTTGAGTCTACTTCTGGGTTAAATACCAGCCAAGCAGCAAATCATTGTGCGCCGCGCATCATATCTAAACAAAACGCGTTTTTGATAGCTGATGCGATGAATAGCGCAATTTGGGGAGGCGGTAGTTGGGCTCATAAAACGGGTTGGAGTGGCACAGGTTGGCGTGCTCAGGTATTAGAACGTCGCGATCTTTCCGGTAAAACGGGTACTACTAATGACTCTGTCGATACTTGGTTTAGCGGCTTTAACCGTAATGTTATGACCTCGGTCTGGGTTGGATTTGATAATCCAGGTAACCCGCTTGGTCGCTCGACGTATAATAACAACATGGATAATACCCAGATCTCTGGTGCAGAATCTGGTGCTAAAACAGCTCAACCAGCATGGATTGACTTTATGCGAGTAGCACTCAAAGATAAGCCAGAAGCACCAATCGAGCCACCTGAAGGATTAGTGTCGGTACGAATCGATCTAGCAACGGGACTCTTGAGTCAAAAGAACGATTACACTAGTCGCTTTGAATACTTTGAAAAAGGCACCTCGCCCACTAAGTATGTGATGCAGCATGTAGAAAACGTGTTTGAAGAAGAGACTAAAACAGAAGAAGAGCTGTTTTAATATTACTCTATCGCGATATAAAATCGCTGCTACATAAAAAAAGCGCCAATCGGCGCTTTTTTTATTTTACAAACTCAGAGCTCATTTTAAGTTTTGTATTAACCAATATAAATCAGAATGCACGCCTGCTGCGGTAACTTCTTTGCCTGCACCAGGACCTTGGATCACCAACGCATTATCGCTATACCACTGACTGTTGATAACAAAGATATTATCACCTGGAGTTAAGTTAGCTAAGGCATCACCCTGTGTTGCATAAGCCAAACCGACTTTAGCGGTTACTTTGCCATCAGCAATTGTTAACGCACCGGTATAACGCAGTACTTTGTTTTCTTTGCCAGCTAACTGTGCTTTTTCAGCAATAAAGTCATCAAGCAACTGCTTATTAGCTAAAAAAGACTGCCAATCACCTTGCGCTAGTTGCTCTGGCATCAACGGTGTTAAGCCAATCTCATCAAGCTCTAAGGTGAGCCCTAATTCACGAGCTAAAATTAATAGCTTACGCTGCATATCACGCCCTGATAAATCTTCCCGTGGATCAGGCTCGGTGTAACCCATTTGCTGCGCTTGCAACACTAAATCGGAAAACGCCACACTGCCATCATAACTGCTACACAACCACGATAAAGTGCCTGAGAACACGCCTTCAATATGGGTAATACTGTCGCCACTGTTTTGTAAATCAGCTAACGCAAAATTAATTGGTAAACCCGCACCAACACTGGTGTTATAACGCCATAATAAGTTACGCTCAGCTAAATTACGGCGTAAATTTTGATACCAGTCATTATTTGCAGTGCCCGCATATTTATTAGCACTGATCAGGTGACAATCTAAATTTACAAACGCCGGGTAAAGCTTACTAAACGCTTCACTAGCAGTAATATCAATCAGCACTTTGTGTTCGTAATCGAGTTCGCTGATACGTGTCAGTAAATCAGCTTCTTGGTAATCTATTGCTTCGTTTTGCCACTGCGACTGCCATTGCTCAAGCACGATACCACTTGGGCTGAACAACATAGAGCGCGAGCGTAATAAACCAACCAGCTTTACGCTAAAATGCTGTTGCAAACGATTAAGTTGCTGACTAAGTTGCTCAATAAATACTTCACCAACATTACCAAGGCCAGCAACAATAATGGCAAGCTCTTGGCCTTTGTTAATCAGCTTATCATGCAATAAGGTCAACACATCACTATCAATAGATTGATCCGTTAGTAGTAATATGTAGTCTGCATCTTGATGGCTAAAGCGCGGCACTAAACTTTGCTCACTAAGCACTTGCGTTGCTTGTTCAAATAATTGCGCTACATCATTTCGTGGCGCCACAACAGCGCAACCATGTAAGTTCGACTCAATAATATTAGCGCGCCCTTGCAAATGACTCACCACCTGATGAGTCGCTGCTGCCGGCACTAGTAAGTAGGTATCGCCGTTTTTAATAAAATGATGCAAGCTGTGTTGAATAAGCTGACTTAATTCGCCAATTTCACCGCCACGCAGCTGATCAATGCGCAGTAAATCAATATTTTCTAAGGTAGTGATAAAACGCTTAGCTTTGCTGTAACCTTCTTTGACAATTTCTGTCGCGCTAGCTTCGCTGTCGTAACTACTGCGAACGACTAACTTGATATCAGTATTTTTTAATGGCGAGAGAGTTTTAGCATGTAACACTGGGTTGCCCAAACGCGCCAGTAAGTTTGCTTGGCCACGACATACTTTAGAATACTTAATCGCTTTTTTTACTTTACGAGGGTCGGTACTAAACACCCCTTGGGTATCAGTCCAAATTGATACCTGACTAGCATGACAATAACTGCTTAACAAAGTCGCGCTGTAATCACTGCCATTGCGCCCCAAAGTAACGGTATTTGCTTGGCAATCAGCGGCTATAAAACCAGTAACAATATTAATGCAATTGGCTGAAATTAACTCGGCACAGGCTTGTTGATTTTTTTGATGTAATAATTGCCCATCATTAAGGGTAAACAATTGACGAGCATCAACATCTTGAGCTGTAACATTTAACTGTTTTAAATAGCTAGCCAATAATCGTGCCGACCAAACTTCACCGTGAGCAAGCAATGCGGCTTCCTGTAAGCTTTGCTGTTGAGTTTGCTGTGCAATTAAGGCTAGCTCCTGTTCTAATACGTTTAATGCCGTATGTCGCGCTGCTGGACTCAATAACTGCTCGATCAAAGTACGTTGATGATTATCAAGCTGCAATAATATATCACTCACTGCCTGTTGATCACCTTGCTGGTAACTCTGCCATAGCGTAACTAACGTATTGGTAGTTTTACCGGCTGCGGATACCACCACACAATCACCGGCTTCCGTATGGGCTAGAATAATATTTGCTACGGCCTGATAACGCTCTGCAGAACTAAGGCTAGAACCACCAAATTTATGAACTATATTTACCATTTTTTATTACCACAAAGCCGTATGTGCAGGAGTCAGTTTAAATGAGTTTGATTGCTCATCATCTTGTTGTTGAACAGAGGAAGCAATTACTTTTACGCCGTGCTGAGCTTGACCTGGTTTCACTTTATTGAATACACGATCTAAGTCAGCGATTAAATCTTTTACATCTTCAATGCCCACCGAAATACGGATCAGGGTATCACCTACTCCCGCAGCAAGACGAGCAGTTGCCTCCATACCTGCGTGGGTCATAGTTGCAGGGTGACAAATCAAACTCTCAACCCCACCTAATGACTCAGCTAAGCTAAATTCTTCTAAGCTGGTCAAAAATTCTGCAGCATTATTAATATCACCTTTGATATCAAAGCTTACCATGCCACCAAAACCACGTTGCTGCTGTTTAGCGAGTTCATGCTGTGGATGAGATACTAATCCAGGGTAATATACTTGGCTTACATAAGGGGAGTTTTCTAGATATTGGGCAATAATAAAGGCATTTTCTTGATGCTGACGTAAACGAACATTCAAAGTACGTAAACCACGTAACGTTAAGTAGCTATCAAACGGGGCACCGGTAATGCCAATGTTATTAGCCCACCAAGCAAGCTCATCACCCAACTCTTGGGTAGCGGCGATCACCGCACCACCAACAACATCTGAGTGACCGTTAATATATTTAGTGGTCGAATGCACCACAATATCAACACCAAACTCAATTGGGTTTTGCAAAGCAGGTGATAAAAATGTGTTATCGGCACCAACCAACGCACCGCACTGCTTAGCAATCGTGGTGATCGCTTTAATATCGGTTAACCGTAAGATAGGATTACTCGGTGTTTCAATCCAAATTAGCTTTGGTTTTATCTCAAGAATTTTTTGATGATTTTCAGATTTAGTTAAATCTAAAACCACTAACTTTAATAAGCCACGCTTTTCAAGTGAGGTGAATAAGCGGTAACTACCGCCATAGCAATCATGTGGGATCACTAAGGTATCGTCACTGTTTAGCAGCTGAGTAGCTAAATGCACCGCAGCCATGCCCGTTGCAGTGATAATCCCCTTAGCGCCACCTTCAAGCTTAGCGAGCGTTTCAGCGAGTAAATCACGGTTTGGGTTGCCGCTACGGCCATAATCATATTGGCGCTTTTTATCAAAATCAGCAAATGAGTAGGTGGTCGATAAATGAATGGGAGGCACAACCGCGCCGTGATGTTTATCTGCATCAATACCATTGCGTACTGCAATGGTTGCTTTATTCTTTTGACTCATACCGTCACCTACAATTAAATGGATGTTTAGACGTCTAAAAGGTTAGAGGATCAAATTTAATAAGTCAAAGCATTTATGCGGTTTTAGCCGCAAGATTAGAAGTAAAAACATTTAAGCCTCTAGATGGCTAAAAAACAAGTATTTGACTATCTTTTTTAACACGATAGAATTTCGCCATCTTTGCGCTGCAAAAGGTCGCGCAAACAATTAACAACCTGAGGCAACGATACATCCTATGGCTAAATGGAATGGTGAATATATTCACCCATACGCAGAACACGGGAAAAAATCAGAACAAGTTAAAAAGATCACCGTTTCGATCCCGCTAAATGTATTAAAAGTTTTGACTGATGAGCGCACTCGTCGTCAAATTAATAATCTTCGCCATGCAACAAATAGCGAATTACTTTGTGAAGCATTTTTACACGCATTTACTGGCCAACCACTGCCAAACGATGAAGATTTACGTAAAGATAATCCAGAGAAAGTGCCTGAAGAAGTGAAAAAAATCATGCTTGAGATGGGTCTCGAAGTACCTGTACTCAACGAAGATTAAGTTATCATTTGTATATATTCCTGCTTCAGGAATTGGCTACAAAAAAACCTCAGTAACGTAAGTTGCTGAGGTTTTTATTATTGTGCCATTACCAATTGCAGCGAAGCAGCTACTCCATGTAGTTTTCCGGCATATCAATTTGTGCAACACCAGAATCAATTGCCGCTTGCGCTACTGCTTTGGCAATGCGCGGTAATAGACGCGGATCCATCGGTTTTGGAATAATATACTGCGCACCAAATTCAAGTGTCTCAACACCCGCCGCTTTTAATACTTCCGCTGGTACTGGTTCTTTAGCAATGCTACGAATAGCGTCAACCGCAGCAATTTTCATTTCATCATTAATTTTGCTTGCACGCACATCTAGCGCACCACGGAAAATAAATGGGAAACACAGCACGTTGTTAACTTGGTTTGGATAATCTGAACGACCCGTTGCCATGATTAAATCATCGCGAGCACCATGAGCAAGCACTGGTGAGATTTCTGGATCTGGGTTTGAACAGGCAAACACTACAGGTCGATCAGCCATTAACTTAAGATCGTCAGGAGAAAGTAAATTCGGGCCAGATACACCAACAAATACATCGGCATCAGCAATAACATCTTGCAGTGTGCGCTTATCTGTATTGTTAGCGAATAACTGTTTGTACTCGTTTAAATCATCACGACGAGTATGAATAACGCCTTTACGATCTAACATGTAAATATGTTCACGCAATGCGCCACACTTGATCAGTAGCTCCATACACGCAACCGCTGCGGCACCGGCTCCTAAACAAACGATAATCGCATCTTCGATTTCTTTGCCTTGTACTTCAAGTGCGTTGATCATACCAGCAGCCGTTACAATCGCGGTACCGTGTTGATCGTCGTGGAACACTGGAATACTACAACGCTCGATCAATGCTTTTTCTATTTCAAAACACTCTGGCGCTTTAATGTCTTCTAAGTTAATACCGCCAAACGTATCAGCGATGTTAGCAACTGTATTGATGAAATCTTCGGTGGTATTGTGTTTCACCTCAATATCTATCGAATCTAGACCCGCAAAGCGTTTAAATAATAACGCTTTACCTTCCATAACCGGTTTTGAAGCCAATGGACCTAAGTTACCTAAACCTAAAATAGCGGTGCCGTTAGTAATAACCGCAACCATATTGCCTTTACCAGTGTATTTGTAGGCATTAGCGGGATCAGCAGCTATTTCACGTACCGGTTCTGCAACACCGGGGCTGTATGCGAGTGCAAGATCCTGTACGGTTTCAGCTGGCTTTGTAAGCTCAACGCTAATTTTTCCTGGAACGGGGTGCGAATGGTAATGTAAAGCTTGTTCACGAAAGTCTGACATAACGCGATTTTATCCTGCAAGTAAGTTAAGTTGAAAGTGAGAGTAAGCAGTTCTTATATCTTATAGGGAACGATACCTATATTATAATTAAATTCAAGCAATATCAGGTCTATCCTGTTATATGCTATATCCGTTCATTTTATGCGTTTTGTCAGCATTTTTTGCAAAAAAGCTTCAATTTTCGGCTATAAAAACGCCACAAAGCATCAAAAAACCCATCTTGAAATGCTCATTATGCAACGCTTTAAAGCAAAAATAATGGCCTATGACTAAAAACCATCAAAGTAAGACGTTAACAACATTTAACCGCAAAAGACCTAACTTTACCGACAAAAACGTTTAATTTATCGCTTTAACGAGAATGACAATATAGTCAACAAATCACTATTTGTCTGTTATTTACTCGCTATACTGGATATAAAAGTGGGAAATAGTCACAACATAATGAATGCGTAAAGCTGGAGCACTAGAGCAAGAAATAAAGACTAAAAGGCGGTGTTTTTAATAAATAGCAGGCATAAAAAAAAGCACCCTAAGGTGCTTTTTCCGACAAAACAACAAGAATTACTTGCTGCTAAGTGAACCGAAACGCTTGTTAAAGCGATCAACACGGCCACCTGTGTCTAAAACTTTTTGCTTACCAGTGTAAAACGGGTGACACGCAGAACATACGTCTAAGTGAATGTCTTTACACAGAGTAGAACGAGTTTCGAATTTATTTCCACATGAACATGATGCTGAAATTACTTCGTACTTAGGGTGAATACCTTCTTTCATAGAAACCTCTAGTTAAGGCCGCATCGCTCTCCAAACCCGGAGTCTGGCACCATACGTCGTTAAAACAAATTATTTAGGACGCGTATTCTAAGCAACAACCCCACTTGCTACAAGCTTTAAATGTCGTTTTTGCTAATAAAATGAACAAAAGTTTTAAAGAAGGTATTTGCAGGTAGGTTTTCAGCCATAATTTTAGTACATTAACTCCCTTATTCGTTCTTGTTTGGGTTGTTATGAGTTTTGTTGAAGTTGCTATAAAAGTACCGTTGCATCGCACCTTTGATTATCGCATTCCAGAGCAACTCGATGGTTTATCAGTGATGCCTAAAGTCGGTGCGCGGGTATGGGTGCCATTTGGTAATCAGCGCAAAGTTGCGGTCGTACTGGCGCTAAAAACCAACACCGATGTGCCGGTTAATAAACTTAAAGCAGTGCTTGAAGTGATTGATGATGAAGCCGTTTTATCAGAGCGACATATCGAATTATTGCGTTTTACTGCGCGCTATTATTGCTACCCACTAGGTGAAACAATTCATATCGCCCTGCCTGGCGCGCTGCGTCAAGGACTGTGCCCAGATAAAAGCAGTATTAGTATGGTGGCACTTACTGAAAAAGGCGCTAAATTACCGTCTTTAAAAGCAAAGAGCCAACTAAGCTTACTCAAACAACTGGCAGATTCGGGTAAATCATCACTTACAGAATTAAAAGCGCTGGGGTTTAGTAAAAAAACTATCGACAGCTTACTTAACAAAGAGCTGATCAGCCAAACGATTGAACACGACAACCAATGGCAACAACAACTTCCCACCGTAGGCACTAAGCCGACTCTAAATAAAGAGCAAGCAGTAGCCTGTACCACCATTAATCAAGCGGTCGGTTTCAATAGCTTTTTACTAGAAGGTGTTACTGGCAGTGGTAAAACCGAGGTTTACTTACAATGCCTTGAAGAGGTTTTAAAACGCGGTGAACAAGCACTCGTACTAGTGCCTGAAATTGGCCTTACGCCACAAACGGTTAATCGATTTCGTCGTCGCTTTCCTGATACGCCGATTATGCTGTGGCATTCAGCACTGACCGATAACGAACGCTTACAAACTTGGCGCTTTTGTGAAAAAGCCAGTTGCGCAATTGTGATTGGTACACGTTCGAGTATCTTTTTACCATTTTTAAAGCTTGGTATGATCATTGTTGATGAAGAACATGACGGTTCATTTAAACAACAAGATACCTTACGTTACCATGCCCGTGATTTAGCCGCATACCGCGCTTTTCAACATAAAATACCGCTGATCTTAGGCTCAGCAACCCCGGCGCTCGAAACCTTGCATAAGGCAATTCATAATAAATACCAACTGCTGAGCCTAACGCAACGTGCGCAAACCAGTACCGACAATAAATTTCAGCTGATTGATATGAAAGGCCAGCCGGATCAAGCTGGTATAGCCCATGCCAGTCTTGCCACTATGCGTCAGCATTTAAAACGAGGCAAACAAGTGATGGTATTTCTAAACCGTCGCGGTTTTTCGCCTACCCTGATTTGCCATGAATGTGGTTGGTTAAGTGAGTGCACACGTTGCAGCACTAGTGCGACTTTTCACAAAGCCATCGGCCAGATGATTTGCCATCACTGCGGTGAGCAAGAACGCGTGCCGCATCAGTGTCCAGACTGTGGTAGTACACAAATATTTCCTAACGGCAAAGGCACCGAACAAATAGAAGAGTTTTTAACAACCGAGTTTCCTGATACCCCGATTAGCCGGATTGATCGCGACTCAACGCGTCGTAAAGGCAGTTTAGAAAAAGCCCTAGACGATATAAACCAAGGCGGTGCAAGGATTTTAGTTGGCACCCAAATGCTTGCCAAAGGTCATCACTTTGCTGATGTGAGCTTAGTATTGATCCTTGATGTCGACGGCGGCTTGTACTCGTGCGACTTTCGCGCCACAGAGCATTTAGCACAATTGGTTACTCAGGTGGCTGGCCGTGCTGGGCGCAGTGGCGAACCAGGTCATGTATTATTGCAAACTCACTTTCCCGAACATCCTTTATTACAAGATTTAGTCAATAATGGTTATCAAGATTTCGCCCGTTTTGCACTGCAAGAGCGCGATGACGCACAGCTACCACCAATAACTAATATGGCGATTGTCCGCGCTGAAGGTCACAACATAAAGCAAGTGGTCGATTTTTTAACAGATTTAGTTCCAGTCCAAGGTCTAACTGGTATACAATTGCTAGGTCCGATCCCTGCACCGCTCGAGCGAATTGCGGGGAAATATCGCTTTCAATTGCATATTCAAGCGCTCGAACGCCCTCTATTACACCAATATCTCGCGCAAATGGTAGACTACTTAAGTACCAGTAAATTAGCGCAAAAGGTGCGATGGAGCTTAGATGTAGATCCAATAGATATGATTTAAGGTTAGAAGCCCAATACCACCATGGCACAACACGATTTTATTAATAAAAAACCGGGCAACCGTAATAGCAAAAAAACAGCGCCACCGAAAAAACCATTCCCCGTATTATTAGTACTGGTTACCGTACTACTTGTTGGCGGTTTTAGTTTTGGTTTATGGTATGTCAAAACCAATGCAGATCCAAAGCTGGTTGAACAACAAGCAAACCCAACACCTGCAAAAGTGCAACAAGAGTTGCCTAAACCACGCCCTCCTGAATTCATAAAAGAAATCAAAGAGCATGAAATTCAAGTTGAAGTAAGAGAGCTTGAACAAAAAGGCCCTTATGTAATGCAATGCGGTTCGTTCAGAACCCATGGCCAAGCAGAAACCTTAAAAGCTAAAATCGCATTTGCCGGATTAATCGCCGAAATTCGTGAAACAACCGGCACTAACGGTGTCTGGTATAAAGTGCGTTTAGGTCCTTATAAAACCAAACGTTTAGCCGAAAGTGATAAAAACAAACTAAAGCGTAACAAAATAACTGGTTGCGGAATTTGGAATTGGACTTGATTTTAGCCCATTAACCCATATTAACTCATCATCAATCGCTTTTAACGAGTCGCCCCTGTGACTCGATGATGAGGAATAACATGACCACTATTGTAAGTGTACGTCGCGGCGATAAAGTCGTCATTGGTGGCGATGGCCAAGTTTCACTTGGTAACACCGTAATGAAGGGCAACGCCCGCAAAGTTCGACGCCTTTATAATGGCAAAGTGATCGCCGGTTTTGCTGGCGGCACTGCTGATGCCTTCACCCTGTTCGAACGTTTTGAAAGCAAGCTTGAAATGCACCAAGGCAATCTAACCAAAGCCGCTGTTGAAATGGCTAAAGATTGGCGTAGCGATCGCGCCTTGCGCAAACTCGAAGCATTGCTTGCTGTTGCCGACTCCACAGCCTCACTGATAATTACTGGTAACGGTGATGTTGTGCAGCCTGAAAATGATTTAATTGCCATTGGTAGTGGTGGTAACTTTGCCCAATCAGCTGCAACTGCCCTACTTGAAAACACCGATTTAAGCGCCCGCGAAATTGTTGAAAAAAGCCTGACAATTGCCGGCAACATTTGTGTATTCACAAATAACTTTCAAACCATCGAAGAATTGTAATAGGAACTGCTATGTCTGATATGACTCCCAGAGAAATCGTTCATGAACTTGACCTGCATATAATTGGTCAAGCAAAAGCAAAAAAAGCAGTGGCTATTGCCCTTCGTAATCGCTGGCGCCGCATGCAATTAGATGAAGATCTTCGCGCTGAAGTAACGCCGAAGAATATCCTGATGATCGGTCCAACCGGTGTTGGTAAAACTGAAATTGCCCGTCGTTTAGCAAAACTTGCCAACGCGCCTTTCATTAAAGTCGAAGCGACTAAGTTCACTGAAGTGGGCTATGTTGGTAAAGAGGTTGAAACCATCATTCGCGACTTGGTTGATGTATCAATCAAAATGACCCGTGAACAACAAACTAAAAAATTCAAACATCGCGCAGAAGAAGCTGCCGAAGAACGTATTTTAGATGCACTACTGACTCCTGCTAAAGATTCGTCTGGTGAAAGCCAACGCGATGAAGGATCTTCAACGCGTCAGATCTTCCGTAAAAAATTACGCGAAGGTCAATTAGACGATAAAGAAATTGATATTGATTTAGCCCAAGCACAACCAAATGTTGAGATCATGGCACCACCTGGTATGGAAGAAATGACCAACCAGCTGCAAGGCATGTTCCAAAATATGGCGGGTGACAAGCGCACTAAACGCAAACTTAAAATTAAAGAAGCGTTTAAATTATTGGTTGAAGAAGAAGCCTCTAAATTAGTAAACCCTGAAGAGCTAAAAGAGCAAGCAATCTTCGCAGCCGAACAAAACGGTATTGTGTTTATCGACGAGATAGACAAAATCTGTAAACGCGGTGAATCATCAGGTCCAGATGTAAGCCGTGAAGGCGTACAGCGTGACTTACTGCCACTGATTGAGGGCTCAACCGTGAGCACTAAGCATGGCATGGTGAAAACTGACCATATGTTGTTTATTGCCTCTGGCGCATTCCAAATGGCAAAACCATCTGACATGATCCCAGAACTACAAGGTCGCTTACCTATTCGTGTAGAGCTTGAAGCATTAACCGCTGACGACTTTAAACGTATTTTAACCGAACCACATGCCTCACTGACCGAGCAACAACATGCACTACTTAAAACAGAGCAAGTAAGTGTAGAGTTTAGCGATGACGCCATCGAGCGCATTGCCAAAGCGGCATGGCAAGTTAATGAAAAAACCGAAAACATTGGTGCACGTCGCCTACATACGGTAATGGAAAAACTGATGGAAGAAATTTCCTATGATGCATCAGAGCAAGCTGGCACCAGTTTAGTCATTGATGCCGCCTATGTTGAGAAGCATTTAGGTGCACTGGTGGAAGATGAAGACCTAAGTCGCTTTATTCTTTAATTTTAAAACTAGAACTTAGAGCCCAGGCTCTAGGTTCTAGGCTCAATACACAGGCATAACAATGAAACAAGTTATCAAGGTACATCATCATACCGTTAGCAAAACCCTTGATGTCTATTTTGACGATGACACCCACTGTACTTTTAGTAGTGAGTTTTTACGTGTTCATTCACCGTCTGCCGAAGTACAAGGCCATGGTAACGAACCAATGAAATTGGCACTCGGTAAATCGCAGGTTAGCATCAAAAACATCGAGCCAGTCGGCCACTACGCACTGCGTTTAGACTTTGACGATGGCCACAACAGCGGTTTATTTAGCTGGGCATACTTCAGCCACCTACAAGCCCAACATGACGATTTATGGCAAACCTACCAACAACGCCTCGCAGAACATCAAGCCAATAAAGACAGTGTACCGATCAAGTTTGTACCTTAGGTTAGCTTTAAGCGGTAAGCGATAAGTTTTAAGCGGTCAGCGATCAGTTTTAAGTTGCTCGGCGTTAAAGTTGATTATGTTGTTGTGGTTGAGTGTAGTGAAGATAAGCTAAGTTTATAGGAAAACAGCAGCAAGAAGAGCTCTTATTTCCCTAAACTTTAAATTAATCATTCAATTCTATTTTTTACTGGAGCTCAAGGTAACCACCAAACATATATGTACAATTATAAAGTTAAATTACCCACATTCTAGCTCGGTCTGTCGGCGTGGTACTTCTCTCGACTCTTCATTTTTAGGTGACTTATACTTAGTAAGTTGTATATTCTTCTTCCATTCCGGCCAACTATCAACTATTTGCTTAGCTCTTAAAATGTTTTTCTCTGTACTAGTCATTTTTTGTATCATCCTTCGCTGATTTAATCTCATCTAGCTGCTTTACTAACATAACCTCTGCATCTAAATATGACAAGGGGGTCATTGGAACTCTTAGTTCGGCGCTGTTTCGTTCCCAACTTTTAACTTTTCCGTTTTCCTTACGTTTCAATTGCCTACCACTGCTTAAATTCATAGAAAATAAATCGACAAACCGTCGTGGGCCTATCCCAACAAATGGCTCAAACGACACCTTGCCAATCTGACCGGCTATGGCATCTGAATTAATTGAATCTTCATGTAAAATTGTAGCAAAACTTTTAGGATAAGGTTCTATATATAAAACTCTATTCACACCTGCTGCAACTATATGTTTAGCACAGTTATGGCACGGATAAGTAGTAGTATATAAAGTTGCACCTCTTGTCGATATGCCGTTTCTAGCAGATGACATTAATGCTTCCATCTCCGCATGCACAGCCCTGCCATATTCGGTGATATCTAATAGCCCTGTACCTTTAAGTAGTTTTTTTCCTTCTTTCAGTAAAAGGGTATCATCAGCTCCGGTTTGATTAAATTTCCTCATTATATTTAGAATTATCTTATTTTTTTGCTCTTCATTCGAATCTTTACCTAAAGCATAATCACGTTTATCATCCTCACCCGTAGGCCAATATAATCCACCACCAAATTTTGGAACATCATTTGCCCCAGTTGCTAAAATATCAGACTGCTCATTGGTTAGAACAGCCCCCACTTGTCTTGATAAGTCTGCGGAACGTAATGATGCTGCATAAGCCATAAACATCGCATACTCGTCAGAAGTTGGAGGCACAACTGGCTTTGAAAAAAGTAAATCTAATGTTCTCCCTATCTGTTTTGATAAAGATTCTGAATCATCTGATGTGATAAAGGCATCGGCCATTTGGAAAACATCTCTAGTACTTTGCCCTAAACCATTCGGGCTTGACTCTTTATCATCACGCTCAATTAGCCTCTCAATTTCGTTTTCAGGCACACCTTTTTCATCACCTAGAAACTTTCTTCTACTTTCGATACTTGATGATATACCAATCAGAATAAACCCTGAACCGTACACTTGCCTAAGAGTTTCAACTTCATCTGGATGTTTCAATGATCTAATTATATGAGCATATCTTTCTAAAGGCCCAGGAGACTCACCCTCTCTTTTTCTATTTACTTCATTTATAGCAAGTAATGCAAACAAATCCCCTCTCGAGTTAGTCTCACGGAGTTTATTACCAATATTCATTGCCGCATCTAATCGGCTATCCTCTTTATACGGACCGATGATAGCCCCATCAAAAGACTTAGCAACTTGAGATAGGTGGATAAAATTAACTTTATACCTAAACTGGTTAAAATAAGAGGTAAATCTATTTTGAACATCTTCAAGGTTAACTCCAACTGGAGCAACTAGACCAATCACGATTTCACAGTTATTCGAAAAATTCTCAATTTGCATAAACATCCTGATGTTATTTTAGACAGCAACTAAATATAGCTATTCCATCAAATACACTTTTTTCACCTTTAATGAAAGAAGTTTATTTTTTAAGCTTTAAGACACCAATAACAAATCCTGTTACTGCTTGCGATTAGTAAAATCAGGAAAAGTTAAATTTGCATAAACACAAGCATACAAAACTTTCTAGATTTAAGTAATGCAATGTAGAAAAATAAAAGCCATAACTTTCAAACAACTCAGGGCTGCTTAAAACTTATGGCTTAGCGCTTAAAGCTCAGCTAACTCCTAGAGCCTAAACCCTAGAACCTAGCTTCTGTTTTTAAACCTTAAACTTATCTATCGCGGCGTAAAGCACTCTTGCTTGCTCTGATACCTCTTCGCTAGTTTGTGCATTTTTTGATGAATGAGCTGAGGCATCTTCGGCGATATCACGAATACGCACGACGTTTTTATTCACCTCAGAAGCAACTTGGCTTTGCTCGTCAATTGCGGTGGCAATATGCGTGCTCATTTCCATAATAGTTTGCACATCTTCGGTAATAGAGTTCAGTAGTTCACCCGCTTTTGTTGCTTGTGCTGCGCTTTCGCCGCCTTGTGTTCGGCATCGTTGCATTATGCTTACGACTTCTTGAGTACGCCCTTGTAAAATCGAGATAATGCTCTCAATCTCTTTGGTTGACTCTTGAGTACGCTGTGCAAGTGAACGCACTTCATCAGCAACAACAGCAAAGCCTCGGCCTTGCTCTCCGGCGCGCGCAGCTTCGATTGCGGCATTGAGTGCAAGTAAATTAGTTTGTTCGGCAATACCACGAATAACATCCAATACTGAGCCAATGGTTTCACCGTCTTTTTCAAGCTGTGATACTACGGTAGTGGCATTACCCAGTGAATCAGATAATTGATTGATCTGCTTAACCGTTGCTTCAACTTCCTTGCGTCCCTGTTGAGCACTTTGATTGGTTGATTCTGCTTTTTTGGCTGCAGCCTCGGTATTATGAGAAATGTCTTGAATGGTAGCTTGCATTTCAGTTGCGGCGGTTGCAACCATATCAGCTTCATGCAACTGCTCTTGCATGCCCGAGCTGGTTGCAGCAGTAGTCTCCGATAAATGATCGGTAGCGATATTTAAAGTTGTTAAAGCTGTATTCACTTCGTAGATCAGTTCTTTAAAATCATTTATGAGACTATTAAAATCGATCGTCATGGTAGTAACTTCGTCTTTACCACTATGATCTATTGTAAGTCGTAAATCATTGTTGCGACGAATTTCATTGATGGTGTGATACACCCGTTCAATCGGCACGATAATCGAGCGACTTGTAAAGTACACCAAAATCATCACCAGTAAGCTGGCAACAATAAAAATTGCGATAGCAATCATTTGTGCTTGTGCAGCAGTAGACTCAACTTGTTGTTTCGTTGCAGTCGTAATTAAAGTGACTAAATCATCACTTTGTTTAACGCTGTCTCTC
Organism: Pseudoalteromonas sp. SG43-6; assembly: GCF_014164365.1. NCBI lineage: Bacteria > Pseudomonadati > Pseudomonadota > Gammaproteobacteria > Alteromonadales > Pseudoalteromonadaceae > Pseudoalteromonas > Pseudoalteromonas sp. SG43-6. The sequence goes on along the minus strand of NZ_JACJEZ010000012.1, from coordinate 70,403 downwards.
ATTTTACCAAGTGCACCTGAACCTAAATCCAGACCTAATGCAACTTGCGCATCAACTAACGACTTAAACTTACTTTTATAAATTGCAAGTAAACGTAACAGCTCAGACTGGTCACTTGAAGCCAAGTTTTCGTTGCGAATTTGACGTTCTAGCTGCGATACGCCGTCTTCAAAACGAGTTAAATATTTTAGGTCAAAACGCAGCATAAAATCTTTTTCAGAGCGTCTAAGCTGCAACATCAAAGTGAGTAAATGATAGTTATCTTGCTTATTTAACAGCGTTTCCATTTGATGTACAGCATCTCGTAGTTCGCCATAAAGCGCATCTTTAGGGTGCAAACCAATTTTCTTTTGTAATTTTACAACTTTTTGAAAGTCGTCATTATACTGCTTAGCAAGTGCTACAAATTGCTCGACTTGCGCAGTGGCAATATCAAGCTCGGCTGATAACTGAGCCAACATTTTTATTTTAACCTGTAGCTGCTCATATTCTTGATCGAATAACTCTAAGCTGCCTTCTTGCTTATAAAACAAAAAGTCTTTTTCGTACTTACGCATTGACAGTTCGTGTATATCAAGCTCTTCAGCATACTGAATCGTTTCATTTAGTTTCAGCATAATGCGTGCCTCATAGATAATGACGCACAACATAACGACCATAGCGAGACCAACAACTAATGCATTGACTTGTAAACGACGTTTAATAGTCAAATTTTGGAGTAAACTCATTAACAACAGCCTATAAAATAAATCACTGCAAGATAGTATAGTTAAATAACTAACAATTGGCTTACATTATTATTGTTTTTTACTACAGTGCTTTAAAAAATCCGTTGATTTTGAATTTAACCTACCGAAGCCCACAAATTTTGATGTAATTCCTGTGTGTTATGCCACTGTTTAGCTGCTAACCACTCAACTAATGGCTGTGGATCACTTGGAAAATTAATCTGTTTTTGTGATGTACTATTGAGCCAGTCATCCAACGCATTGGGGTTTAAGTAATTCATTACGTGCGCGGCTTTCATTGCTAATAATGTTTGTGCATTGGCGTCTTGTTCAAACTGCCCTGACAATGGTTTCAATAACAGTTTTTTACCTAATTTTAGTGCTTCGCTAGAGAGCTCAAAACCCGCATTTGCGATCACGCCACTGGCATTGGCTAAATCATTTAAAAAGCCACCACGTGAAGGGGCTCGTAGATGAATATTAGCGGATGAACTATCCTGAGCTTGCGGGTGGTAACAATAAAATTCTTTTTCAGGAAAATCTTGTAAGTAATCAATCACACTTCGCAGTTCTTCAAAAGGTAAATATACCAATACTTTATTGTCAACATTGACCGGATTATCATGTCGATGATGAGCAATAAAAGGAGGGATGATATTTTGTGCGAATGGCTGCCAATGCACGCCTAAATAGGTATCAGCAGGAGCATAATATTTTATTAATGAGCGGCGCAGTAAACTATGGCCAAACATTGGTACTTTGGGTGATAAAAATGCAGCTTGATGACTCATGCCTATTACTGGCACTGCTTGGCGTTTTGCTGCCCATGCAGTGATCGGTTCAAAGTCATTAAACACAAAATCATAACCCGATACATCTAACTGCTTTATGTCTTTTAGTAATCTACATATACGGCTATTTTTCACTGTTTGGTAACTATTGACTTGACCATTTTGAGTAGTAAAAGATAACCCCCGAAAGCTGCGATAATTAGTAAACTCGTCCATATCAAAGTAATTCTGCTGGGCTCGCCCTGAAAACACATAATCTACAGCAATCCCCATTTGCTTAAACGCATTCGCCATCACCCTTGCTCGGGTTATATGACCATTACCGGTCCCTTGAATGCCATAAAGTATTTTCATAAGGTAGCCACTATCAAGATTGCCAATAAACCACAGCTTCCCCCCATCAATGCACCAAGCACTACATCAACAGGAAAATGTACCCCAAGTAACACCCGCGATGCTGCGACCCCCGTTGCCCACAAAAAACATAACTCTGCGAATTGCGGGAAATACTGCGCTAAGATAACGGCAACTAAAAATGCGCCAGCACTGTGCCCTGACGGTAAACTAAATTTATCGCTGGGCGTAATGTAAGCGCCTTTTACTAAACAATCACATGGCCGAATTCTGGCAAAACTATTTTTAGCCACGTAATAAATGGGTCGCTCAATTAAAAAGCCCAGCAATAGAGTCATCGCCATAAGCCGTAATTCAGCTTCACTGCTAAGCCAGCCAAAACCAACAGCGATTAATACATAAAGCCCTCCATTGCCTGTTTTTGAGAAACCTAAAGCTGAATTTTTTAACCATTTTGGGGCATTGCCATTAAATAGCATCAAAAACAAACTTTGGTCCAGTTGGACAACTTTTTTTAGCATGTTGTTCTCACTCATTACTTGCTCCTTTAATTGTGCAAACTCTGTACACAATTTCAGCTTAGGCGGTGAAAATAACAATTGAGTGACGCTTTTAAGACACTAATATTGCTTTTCCTGTTTTAGCGCAATAATTGTTTAAAAAGAGCGCAATTTACTGTTATTAAGTCGTTGTTATTGCATTTAAGAAAGGTATACTGAACATCAGCTCACGTATCTTTAGAAAGGATAGAAAAATGGATTACAGCACTTCAGATTTATGCGATCACTTTGCCGATGTGGTCGATGTGCTCGAACCTATGTTTATTAACTTTGGTGGTCGCCACAATTTTAGTGGCCGTATTAAAACCGTCAAATGTTTTGAAAATAATGAACTGATCCGCGACATACTCTCTCAAGACGGCGAAGAATGTGTATTATTAATTGATGGGGGTGGTTCAACTCGTCGCGCATTAATCGATATCGAGCTTGCTGAACTAGCTGTAGAAAATAACTGGCAAGGCATTGTGGTATACGGTGCAGTACGTCATGTTGATGAACTTGAAGAGCTTGATTTAGGTATTCAAGCAATTGCTTCAATCCCTGTTGCAGCAGACAGCACCGGTGCTGGTGAAGACGGCATTGGCGTTAACTTCGCTGGTGTATCATTTTTTGATGACGACTTTATCTATGCAGATAGCACCGGTATTGTATTATCTGGTGAAGAACTTGAACTGGAAATCGTAGAAGAATAACGAGTGTCAAACCACCTACATATCTATGATGAAGCGACTGTAAAAGCTTGGTGTAGCAGTCGCGCTAATGAAAGAAAAGCATGGCAGTCAATAGCCCTACTTGACACTGGTGTTGATCCTTTACAAGCCATGCGCGATGCCGCGCAATTTGGTATTAAGTATGTATTACTAGGTATTTGCGAAGATATCGGGCCACGCGCCAACTTAGGCAATGGTGGTGCCGAAGATGGCTGGCAAGCATTTCTTAAGCGCTTTTTAAATCAACCTGATAACCAATTTTTAGCGAACGAAAAAGTTTTGTTATTAGGCGAAGTCGCGATCAGCGATTTGACTCTTGCGGCGCGCGATTTATCAAACCAAAATCCTCAGCAACTAACACAATTACGCCAGTTATGCGCCCAGCTTGATCAACGTGTTGAGCAAGTGCTGAGCTTAATTTTTGCTGCGGGGTTAGAGCCAATCGTTATTGGCGGTGGCCATAATAACTGCCTTGGTATTATTCGCGCATTAAGCAAGCATAAACAGCGCCCAATAAACGCGATCAACTTTGACCCTCATGCCGATTTCCGTGACTGTGAAGGCCGCCATAGTGGTAATGGTTTTCGCTATGCATATAACGAGCAACACTTAAATAATTATCATGTTATTGGCATGCACGAGCTGAAAAACAATCAAGCAATTATTGATGCTTTAGCTGCTGCCCAATTTAGTTATGATAGCTACCAAGCGCTGCAAGTGAGGCGCGAAAAAACCTTAACTGAAGCATGCCAGCAGGCACTATATAATCTAATTGATGCACCACTTGGGGTTGAAGTGGATCTTGATAGCATTTCATTAATGCCCGTCAGTGCGTATACCAATTGTGGTTTTAGTGTTAGCGATGCCGAGCACTTTGTGCATTTAGCTGCCAGTCAAGTAAACAGCCAATACTTGCATTTATGTGAAGCAGCCCCCAACCAACATCCTAGTGGTATACAGGCCGGAATGAGCGATGCAGGGCAAATAATCACAGCTCTCGTGAATGCTTATTTACAAGCCAAAGCAAACTAAAAAACGATTACGGATGCTCTATTTGCCATTGTTTTAACCAAGAGATCATGCCAACACTGCTCAGTGGATGACTGTAGTAATAACCCTGCGCAGCATAGGCGTTTAAACTTTTTACAAAATTAAGCTGCTCCAGTGTTTCTACCCCTTCGCAAATTACCTTCGCATTTTGTTGGTTATGCATATCAACCATACCACTTATCAAACTACGAACATGGCTTTGATGACTGAAATCAGCTGTTAATGAAGGCGCTATTTTCACATATGCAACGGCTAAATTTGGTAACTTAGCAAGCCAAATAGGGCTATCACCAAGGCCATCCACACAGACTTTAATACCAATGCTATTGATGCGTGCGACCATTGCTTTACCTTGCTCATCTAAACTCATAAACAGATTAAGTGGACACTCGACAATTAAATCGCCAGTTTGTAGTTGATGTTCGATAAAAATGTGATCAAGGAATTCGATAAATTCTTCATTTAGCATTTCAGAGCCAAATAAATTGATACTCAAAGGCATCGTTATGCCTTCCATGCGCAGTGCCATTGCAAGCTCTGCGGCGCGTTCAATAACAAATGTGGCTAATGGATAAGCAAGCCCTGCAACACGTATATCATCAATAAATCGATTAGCCGATAAAATCCCTTGTCTGGGATGTTGCCAACGCAGTAACAACTCTAAAAATTCAATTTTTTCATCGTGATTGCAAATGATGGGTTGGAAGTACAGTTCAAGTTCGCTAGAAAAATCGATATTTGCTAATTCTTGCAAACGCGCTTGCTGTTCTAGTTGCTCTATTCTCATTTGTTGATGGTACACCACCACTTGTTGTTTTGGGTGGCTATCTAAAGCGAGGTAAGCAAACGAAATTAAATTATCAAAGCTATTTTCTTGTTCATCGCAATCAACGAAACTGGCCCGTGCATTGACTTTAATAGTGCAATTAGCCACATTAAACGGCTTCAAGGTGGCCCCTAGTATTTGATTGATTAATTGCTCATGTAGATGTTTTTGCTGCGCTAAATTACATATAAATGCAAAATTAAGGCCACCAAGGTGAGCTAATTTTTGTTCCCCAGCTAAATTAATCACTTCTTCAATAAGCAGTAGTTGCTTAATACGGTTTGCAGACTGCGCTAATAGTAAATCCCCAAAGTCTCGGCCAATATGCTGATTAACCTGAGCAAACCCCTCCAACCGGATAACCACCAACGCAGCTCGTTGTTGATTGTTTTTACGCCAGTCGTAATAACCTTGTCGTAACTGCTTAATATCGGGAAGATTTAATAACGGCGCAGGCTCCATAAAGTGATTTATATGCGCTGCGTCATCAGCCTCAGCAACAAGCTCTTCATCATCAAAATAGCCAGACATAGCCATTACAATGCTCGCCAGTACAATTAAATAAAGAGGTAACTCAAGTAGTAAATGAGCCGCTAAGCACACCGTAAATACAAGTGCTGAGCAACAGCTCAAAGTGAGCATAGTCCATTTATTTTGCGAAAATGCCAGCCATAAATGCAAACCAATACTCAGTGCAAATAGTAACTCCAAAAAGTTAAAGCCGCCGCTTAATACTGCCAGCCCAAGTACCCCATTGCTGAGATAGCTAAAGCGCAGTAATGGCTTTTTAACCACGCACAAGGCACAGATCATCGCCATAAAAATAGCGCCGGCTAAAAAAGTAGGCGTCAATATATTGTTTAAAAAAGCGCTCCCTGCAGAATATTCAAGTCCCGTATTTGTTAATAGCGCGATTAAAATCATTTTTTGAGTACAACATTACAACAGACTAATTTAGTCTACCCAAAATCCACAGATTTAACAGTTTATTCACGCCAAATTGATAACTTAATTGTGCTGGGTGGGATATTTGCCAATGAGCTATATCGGCACGCATGCCGACTTTTAACACTCCGCGATCAGTTAAACCCAATGCTTTGGCGGCATTACGCGTAACTCCGGCGAGAGTTTCTTCAGGAGTTAAGCGAAATAAAGTACACCCCATATTCATCATTAATTGCAAAGAACACAAGGGTGATGTACCTGGATTAAAGTCTGTCGAAATCGCTATTGGTACTTGATACTGTTTTAATAGCTCAATTGGCGGCTGTTTGGTTTCGCGTAAAAAATAAAATGCCCCGGGTAATAATACCGCCACAGCGCCTGCTGCAGCCATGGCCTTTACTCCAGCTTCATCTAAATGTTCAATATGATCAGCAGATAACCCATTAAATTCAGCGACTAATTGTGCTCCTTGCTGATTTGAAAGCTGTTCAGCATGACATTTCACTGGCAAATTATGTTTTTTTGCGGCATTAAAAACTCGTCGAGTTTGCTCATTACTAAAACCAACATTTTCGCAAAACACATCGACAGCATCGGCTAAATTTGCAGTGACCACTTGCTCAAGCATCTCATTACAAACCAGATCGATATACTCATCACTGCGACCTTTATATTCCAAAGGTAGGGCATGCGCCCCCAAAAATGTCGTTTTTACATCAATTGGGTGATTTTCACCTAACAAACGTGCCACTTCGAGGATTTTAACTTCATTTTCGCAATCAAGTCCGTAACCAGATTTGATCTCAACGGTACTCACTCCCTCGGCATAGAGGGCATTGAGACGATCCTTCGCGAGCACAAATAAAGCCTCATGATCCGCAGCTCGTGTGGCTGCTACCGTACTAGCGATCCCCCCACCTTGCGCTGCTATTTGCTCGTAACTAACACCTTGTAAACGCTGTTCAAACTCTTCAGCTCTTGAGCCGGCAAACACTAAGTGGGTATGACAATCAATTAAACCAGGTGTTAGCCACTGCCCTTTTGCTGAAAGCATCGGCGTTGCTAATACGTCGAATTTAGGTAAATCGGCCTGTTTACCCAACCACACAATGACACCTTTACGGATTGCCAGCGCTGCATTTTCGATGGCGCCATAAGGTGCTGCAATACTGCAATCCATAGTTGCGATATTGGCATCGGTGATCAATAAATCCCAGTCATTAGCCGGATCATTTGCAGTGATTGTTGTCATATTAACTCCGAAAATTATTTTTTCTCAGTCTAACAAGTCATCTTGTATATACAAGGTAAATATGCCATCTTATAGTTAATAGTAAATTTAAAAGACCATAATAATTTAATGACGACACCTAAGTTCGCACAAATAAAGCAATTTATTGTTGATAATATCCGCAGCGGCGCATGGCTTGAAAACCAACGTGTGGCTTCTGAAAATGAATTGGCCGAACAATTTAGTGTTAGTCGAATGACTGCGCGCCGAGCGTTAAGCGAATTAACCGAAGCAGGTATTCTTACTCGTAGCCAAGGTTTAGGCACGTTTGTTGCCAGTTTTAAATCACAATCATCATTGCTTGAAATTAAAAATATAGCAGATGAAGTCAAAGCCCGTAACGGCAATTACAGCTGTACAGTATTAGTGCTTGAATCTATCAGCGCCATTGCGCCAATTGCGATTGCACTGGGTGTTGAAGTAGATAGCGTGGTGTATCGCAGTGTATTAGTGCATAACGAAAACGAACAGCCACTGCAAGTTGAGGAGCGCTTTGTTAACCCGGCCCTAGCAACAAGCTACCTTCAACAAGATTTTACTGCGTTAACTCCGCACGAATATTTATCGAGCGTCGCACCATTAACTGAAGCGCGCCATACGGTAGAAGCAATAATGCCTAACAGCGAAATGTGCCAATGGCTTAATTTATACCATGAAGAGCCATGCTTACAGGTGATTAGGCGTACTTGGTCATCATCTGGGATTGTTAGTTTTGCCCGTTTAGTATCACCGGGTAGTAAGTATCGCTTAGGCGGACATTTAACTTTTAAAAAGTAATATGTAAAAAATAACATTAGAAAGAATATAAAAATCAAAATGATGCGCTTCACAGCGTATTTTTTGAAACCAATAAGCTTGTATATACAACAGGAGTAATCTATGAACAACAGACTTGATGAATCTCGCGTTATTCGCGCCCCACACGGCGATAAAATCAGCGCTAAGAGCTGGCTCACCGAAGCAGCTAAGCGCATGTTAATGAATAATTTAGATCCTGAAGTAGCCGAACATCCACATGCTTTAGTTGTGTACGGTGGGATTGGTCGTGCAGCGCGTGATTGGCCTTGCTTTGATAAAATCATCGAAACTCTCGACAGACTCGAAGACGACGAAACGCTACTCGTACAATCAGGCAAACCTGTTGGGGTATTTAAAACTCACAGTAATGCACCGCGAGTATTAATTGCCAACTCAAACTTAGTACCTCACTGGGCTAATTGGGAGCATTTTAACGAGCTCGATAAACTTGGTTTGATGATGTATGGGCAAATGACTGCGGGATCATGGATCTACATTGGATCACAAGGCATAGTACAAGGTACCTACGAAACCTTTGTAGCAATGGCAAAACAACATTTTAATGGTGACGCTGCTGGAAAGTGGGTGCTAACCGGTGGCTTAGGCGGTATGGGCGGCGCGCAGCCACTTGCGGCAACCATGGCGGGATTTAGCGCACTCGTAGTTGAATGCGATGAAACGCGTATCGATTTTCGGATCAAAACCCGCTATGTGGATGTTAAAGCAACCGATTTAGATCATGCACTGGAGCTTATCAACGAGGCGTGTGGCAAAGGCGAAGCGCTGTCAGTCGGCTTACTTGGTAATGCCGCTGATGTATTTAGTGAGCTTGTTAACCGAGCTATTACTCCCGATGTAGTGACCGATCAAACCTCTGCTCACGACCCGTTGAATGGCTATTTACCGCAAGGTTGGAGCATGCAACACGCGGCTAAAATGCGTGAACAAGATCCACAAGCGGTTGTCAAAGCAGCTAAGCAATCTATGGCTGTGCAAGTCAACGCAATGTTAGCACTACAACAAGCTGGTGCTGCAACAACTGACTACGGCAATAACATTCGTCAAATGGCATTTGACGAAGGCGTAACAAATGCCTTTGATTTCCCAGGTTTTGTGCCAGCTTATATTCGTCCATTATTTTGCGAAGGAATTGGTCCATTCCGTTGGGTGGCATTATCAGGCGATCCTGAAGATATTTATAAAACCGACGCAAAAGTGAAAGAGCTTATTCCTGACGACAAACACTTACATAACTGGCTTGATATGGCTCGTGAACGTATTCAATTCCAGGGCTTACCTGCTCGTATTTGCTGGGTTGGCTTAAAAGACCGCGCTCGTTTAGCGCTGGCGTTTAATGAGATGGTCAAAAATGGTGAGCTTAAAGCACCGATTGTGATCGGCCGTGACCATTTAGACTCAGGCTCAGTTGCGAGTCCAAACCGTGAAACCGAAGCAATGAAAGACGGCTCAGATGCAGTATCAGATTGGCCATTACTTAATGCATTACTGAATACCGCAGGAGGTGCAACATGGGTGTCACTTCATCATGGTGGTGGTGTAGGTATGGGCTTTAGCCAACATTCTGGCGTAGTCATTGTTGCTGATGGCACCGACGAAGCAGCTGCGCGGGTTGGCCGCGTATTATGGAATGATCCTGCAACGGGCGTTATGCGCCACGCGGATGCAGGTTACGATATTGCAATTAATTGTGCGACCGAGCAAGGCCTCGACCTGCCAATGTTAAATAAGGAATAATCATGTTTAAACTCACCCTAACACCTGGAAAGCTCGATTTAGCAACACTGCGCCAAATTAATTTATCACCAGTGACGTTAACGCTCGCCAAAGATAGCGAGATAAAAATAGCAGCCAGTGCACAAACCGTGCAAGACGTGATTGATCAACACAGAACGGTATATGGCATTAATACCGGTTTTGGCTTACTCGCTAATACTAAAATTGCTGAACATGAATTAGAGTTACTCCAGCGATCCATTGTACTTTCCCATGCTGCGGGCATCGGTGCTTATATGGATGACAGCACAGTACGATTGATGATGGTATTGAAAATTAATTCATTATCACGTGGCTTTTCTGGCATTCGCCTAAAAGTGATCGAATTCTTTATGCAGTTACTTGCTGCACAAGTCTATCCATGCGTGCCAAAAAAAGGCTCGGTAGGTGCATCTGGCGATTTAGCGCCACTTTCACATATGTGTTTACCACTGCTCGGCGAAGGCGAAATGCGCTATCAAGGTAAACTCATTAGCGCCAATGAAGGTCTTAAAATAGCCGGTCTTGAGCCATTAACACTGGCCGCTAAAGAAGGCTTGGCTTTGTTAAATGGCACTCAAGCCTCTACCGCATTTGCGCTTCAAGGTCTATTTCGGGCTGAAGATTTATATGCACAAAGCTGCGCGATTGGCTCAATTAGTATTGAAGCTGCAATGGGGAGTCGTTCGCCATTTGATGCACGTATTCATGAAATTCGTGGCCAACTTGGTCAAATCGATACCGCGGCAATGTTTCGCGATATGCTCGGTGAACATTCACAGATCAGCGAAGCTCATGTGGATTGTGAAAAAGTACAAGACCCGTATTGCCTACGCTGTCAGCCACAAGTACTTGGTGCGTGTTTAACGCAAATTCGCCAAGCAGCCGAAGTGTTGTTGTGTGAATCTAATGGTGTAACCGACAACCCATTAGTATTTGCTGATGTAGGCGATATTATTTCGGGAGGTAACTTCCACGCCGAGCCTGTGGCTATGGCAGCCGACAATTTAGCATTAGCGATTGCCGAAATTGGTGCACTAGCTGAGCGTCGTATTGCGTTACTCATCGATTCAAACTTATCAAAGTTACCACCTTTCTTAGTTGAAAACGGCGGCGTTAATTCAGGCTTTATGATTGCACAAGTAACCGCAGCAGCATTAGCGTCTGAAAATAAATCATTGGCGCACCCTGCTTCTGTGGATAGCTTACCAACTTCAGCGAACCAAGAAGACCATGTTTCTATGGCAACTTTTGCAGCACGTCGTCTGCAAGAAATGGCTGATAACACGCAAGGCGTACTGGCAATTGAATGGTTGGCATCTGCGCAAGGGTTAGAATTTAGAAAGCCATTGCAAGCATCAGCCAAAGTTGAACAAGCTAAAGCAACACTGCGCACAAAAGTGAGCTACTACGATAAAGACCGTTATTTTGGCCCAGATATCGAAGCAGCTAATTTATTATTACAGCAAGGTGAGTTGTGTAATTTATTACCTAAAGGCGTATTACCGTCGTTTTAAATAGCAAACTGATAGTTAAAACCAAGTGATTCAATAGCCGAACCATCAATGATGCGTTCGGCGCTTTCGTCACTCGTAAATGTAGGAGGGGTTGTTCCGTATTGCTGGCATTTTTGCTGATAGTAATCTGCTTTGCTTGGATGAGCTGGATTGACGACATTGTAAATTGGCGCTGCAACTTGCCAATTCTCCACCACAGTAACAATCGCATTAATAACATCTTGTTGCTGCACCATATTAACGGTTTGGTTGCTCGAACTTTGTAGTTCTTTGCCTGCCACAAAACGCCCAGGCTCTCGCTCTGGCCCAATTAAACCACCGAGTCTAAGTACTTTTCCACCCGCATTTAATACCAGTTGCTCAGCATCAATTAATGGCTGTTGGCGTGCAGTACTTACTTTAATCTCACTTTGCTCTGTATAGGTTAGATTATCTTGATCATAAACAGCCGTTGATGAACACAACAAAAAACCTTTTGCATTCATGGTGCCTGCCAGTTCAATGGCTAATTTTAACGTGGCTAAATAATGGCTATCAGCGTGGCGACTACGTGGTGGTATAGCACACACCCACCACGCATTATGTAAATCTAGTTGATGAACTAATTGCTGATCTGCAAATACTAACTGGCGCTGAAAAGCATGTTGATGCTCAGCGCTACGATGAGTGCCTTGAACATCCCAGCCTTTTGCAAGCTGTTGTAAGCACAATGGCTGACCCAACCAACCTGCGCCCAATACTATTAATTGGTCTTTATTTGTACCCGCCACGCAACATTCCTCTTACAATTAAATAGAAATTTGTTCACTTCTCTCATCGCACACAATAGCGATTAAGATAAAGATATGATTAGATAAGAGTGCTTACTCTACTAAATAATAAGAATGTGTGCACTTATGTTACGAAATCTATCATTACGAAAAAAAATCCTGTTATTAATTGGTGGCACTATCAGTGTGCTGTTACTTATTGCCTCGGCTTACTTTGTGAACCATATAGCCGCCTTGTCTCGTCAAAGTATTGAACGCGAAGCATACAGCTACTTACAAAGTGAACAGCTGTCAATGCAGAGCTATTTTGCTCAATATGGCAAAGTTGTAGAAACTTTTGTGAATAATCCTCATCTCGTTAACTGGTTTGACGCATGGGATAAACGCGACCAAACACTCCAAGGTGCGCTAGGCTACGACGAAGTAAATCAAGACTTTATACGCATTAGTGGCAATGATGAAAATATTCTCTCGGCATTTTTTGCCTCCGCCAAAACCGGTGAATATTTTAAAGAGCATGAACGTACTACCCACTATAATGGCCAGCCGTATTACGCTTATAAACGTGGTTGGTGGCAAGATGCATTAAAAATTAACCGTTTATATGTCGGGCCCATTTCAGTTGATTTAACCACAGGTAATGCCTCTGCGGTTGTGCAACAGCCTGTTTATAATAAGCAACGCGAACTAATTGGTTTTGGTGGCGTAGATTTACAACTGAATAAAATCAATAAAATGGTCGAAGATATTCGTTTTAACGGTCAAGGTTTTGGCTTTTTACTCGATGGCGACCAAAAAGTGGTGCATTTCTCAAAACGTACCAACCATAAACTTTCAATCACCGATGAAGGCCCTAACGGTAAAGAAGGCTTAGAAGTACTTGAAAAACAATTTAGCGACACGCAAGGCTTCAGTGCGCTCAACCAGCAAATGAAAAATAACGTCGCTGGTGATGCCAAAGTAACCTTGCAAGGGCAAGAGTACTTTGTGGTTTATAACCGCTTACAATTAGAGCATCCTTATCTAAACTGGTACGTGGGTATTTTAGTGCCACACACTATGATTGATGAGCCAGTAAATGACGCGGTCATGACCACCACCAGCTCGGTCGTTATTATTTTATTAATCATCATCGCAATGATTTTGTGGGCCACACAGATGATCTCACAGCCGATCATCACCTTGACCCATATCATGCGCGATATTGCTTCTGGGGATGGCGATTTAACCCAAAAAATTACTATTGATAGCAAAGATGAAGTTGGCCAGTTAGCTCATCATATGAATACCTTTATCGATAAATTACGCGTTATGATGCTTAATACCGCAGTACAGGCTGAACAACTTACCGATGCGGCGGCACAATTAAAATCGGTTTCGCAACAAACTAATGACGAAATTCAACAAGAAAAACAGCAGGTTGATAGTGTTAGCGCTGCAGTAACCGAAATGGCGACCACGGTTATGGAGATCTCCCGTAATGCACAACACACCAACAATGCAGCTGAGGAAGTCCAACAGATCACTGCAGATGGCGCCACTCGCTCGCAAAATGCACAAAGCGTGATGACCGCCTTAGCTGACCATATTGGCGAAGCTGCTAAAGTGGTCGCAGGCCTAGAGCAAGAAAGTGGTAACATCGGCGCCGTAGTTGATGTGATCAATTCCATTGCAGAGCAAACCAATTTGCTGGCGCTGAACGCTGCAATTGAAGCCGCCCGTGCTGGTGAGCAAGGCCGTGGCTTTGCGGTCGTAGCCGATGAAGTTCGCTCGTTGGCCAGTCGCACACAAGAGTCAACTGATGATATTCGCAACATGATCTCACGCTTACAGCAAATTGCACAGAAAGCTTCAACTATGATGCAACAAGGACAAGAGCGCGCGCAAAGCTCGGTTACGCAAACGCAAGAAGTACTAGATGCATTGCAAAACATTGCTGACTCAGTGACTAAAGTACAAGATCAAAGTCATCACATTGCCACCTCAACCGAGCAACAAACGGTGGTTGCCGAAGATATAAATAATAGTTTAGCGGCAATTAATCACTTAGTGAACAGCACTGCAGATCATGCCCTTGAGCTTGCTGATGAAGCCAGGGACCTTAACGAGCTTGCCAGCTTACTAAATAAAACCGTTAATCAGTTTAAGCTTAAGTAAGCCAATATTGATAAGCAAAAGAGTGCTCCGGCACTCTTTTTTGTTGTAGATCAATATTCCCTCGACGCATCCTTTTTATACTAACGAAAATGATATAAAAGGTGCGCGTGATGATTAATTTACCCAAATGGGATCAAAGCTTAATAAATAAGTACAATGTGTCTGGACCAAGATACACCTCCTACCCCACAGCATTGTCGTTTAATGATGGCTATCAACAACAAGACTTGATCAGTGCAATTAACTCATCAAACAGTCGCAGCTTATCTTTATATATCCACATTCCGTTTTGCAGTCAGCTTTGCTATTACTGTGGCTGTAACAAAGTAATAACCCGCCATCAATCAAAAGCTGACTTATACCTAGATTATCTTGAAAAAGAAATCATCGCTCAAGCGCTGCTATTTGATAGCTATCAAGTACAGCAACTGCATTTAGGCGGTGGCACGCCCACTTTTTTAACAACCAGCCAAATGAGCCGTTTAATCGCGCTACTTGAGCTGCACTTTAAGTTTGCTCCCGATGCAGAGCGTGGTATTGAAATAGACCCTCGCTCACTGGCAACTGACATGCTCAGCCACTTGCGTAGCCTTGGCTTTAACCGTGTATCATTTGGCATTCAAGACTTTAATGATGATGTACAGCTTGCCGTTAACCGTCCACAAAGTGCTGATGCAGTAAAAAGTTTGATTGGTGAAGCCCGTGAACTCGGCTTCAAATCAATTAATGCAGATATGATTTATGGCTTACCACTGCAAACCCCTGAGAGCTTTAAAGAGACTATTGAGCAATTAATTGCCCTTAGTCCTGATCGTGTATCGGTATTTAATTACGCGCACTTACCGGATCGCTTTGCCGCTCAGCGAAAAATTAAGGATGCAGATTTACCTAGCGCTCACGATAAGCTCACCATGTTTAAGAATACCTTAGAACAAATGAGTAACGCAGGTTATCAGTTTATTGGTATGGATCACTTTGCAAAAACCAGTAATGAGTTAGCTATTGCACAAAATAGTCAGCAATTACATCGTAATTTTCAAGGCTACACCACTCATGGAGACTGTGATTTGCTGGGTTTAGGGGTGTCATCAATTTCACAAATTGGCACTGCTATTTTGCAAAATCAAAAAGAGTTAAAGCATTACTATCACGCGATTGATAATCAGCTTGGCAGTGCAATCAGCAAAGGTATGAAACTTGATAATGATGACGTTATTCGCGCTGATGTGATCAAACAGCTTATTTGCCACTTTGAACTGAATATGCAAAGTATTGCTAATACCTATCAACTCGACTTTAAAGATTACTTTGCCAGCTCACTGCAAGCTCTTGAGCCACTAATAGCAGATGGCATGGTGACTATCGATGCAGACTTAATAACCGTCACAGCACGCGGCAATTTGTTTATTCGTATCATTTGTATGTGTTTTGATGCTCATTTACAAAAACAGATTAACGCGACTCGGTTCTCTCGGGTAATTTAATCTGAGTGCACAAGCATAAAAAAAGCAGACCGAGGTCTGCTTTTTTATTGATACTGTAAAATTAGTTAAACACCACGTTTTCGCTACCAGGGGCTGCTTTAAACTCTTCAATGATTTTCTCACAGTCAGCTTTAATTTGCTCTGCATGAGTTTCTTCAGCACGCCAGCGAGCGCTGTCTTGTTTAAATATTTCTTTTTTCGAATATTTTTTACGAGCGTCATGAGTTGGCATTTCTTTTACCACTTCATACATCGCAAATATGCCTGGATAACGCCCTGGAAGGTCTTCGTCATCCTCAAAGCTGTATTGCGACATTAGCACCCAAATACGCAAACACCCTTCTGAGAACTCACATTGCTCTTGGTGCATAGCACGGGCGATTAAATGAATGCTGTCTGCGAGCTTGGCATTACGCTCTAAGCGCGACTTAGCTAACTTAGCTTGCTGCTTTACCTGCTCTTTCGCGATCAGTTTTTTTTGCGCACTGAGTTTATACAGTAATTGGCCAGCATAAAATGCCAGCCCCGCAATGATCACAGCGCCAACACACAGAGCCAAGATCATTATGTTCATTATTTATCGTCCTCGTCATCTAACCATTCATTGGCTAAATCATTCGACAAGTAATGATCAAAGTCACTATTAGCTTCTTCGCTAAACTCTTCATCATCAAAATCGTCAGCTTCGTCTTCAATACCAAGCAATTCACATAACACTTGATGACGTGCAATACGGCTGTTGAAGTATTTAGCATCTTTACCTGTTAATAACTGGCCACTTTCATGTAACTCAACCAGCTTCAATAAGCGCTCGTCATTTTCTAGCGCTTCTAATTCTTGCTCTGGTGAAAGCTCAGGCTGAACTACTTTTTTCAGTTCAACTTGTGGCTTCAAGTTACGTTTAAGCTCAATAACTGGTTCAGCTGCAACGGCAATTAAAGGGATTGGTTTTTTACTACCAACACGTTTGTCTTTATGTTGCTGATTACTATTACTCTCAGGCTGTAAAGCGTCTATCGAATTACGTGAACCTGGCTTTGCACCTTTGGTCTTTTTAACGCGTTGTTCTTTCAATGCACGCATTTCTTTAAGCTTATCTTTGCTTAAACGAACAGGACCGTTAGACGGGATTTTACGTGACTTTTTAGTTCTACTCATATCTTGATCATCTCACTTAAGAGGTTTTGAGCAACGCGCATTTTGGCGTTGCGATGCTGGCCTTGCCAGAAGAATTCGGTTTGTGCGGATTGAGGTTGGGTAACTCGACTACTTGCGCACTTTCTATACATTTAAGTATAAACGATGGCTATTGTAACAGGACAAATAAAAAGGCGGTAGAGAAAACATCTCTACCGCCTGCTAATCTGAGCGCCATTTAACTGGACACTTCTCCCTTCGACTTTTTAGTCTTTATTATTGTTATTATTTTTGTTGTTCCATGTTGTTATTATTTTTACCTTCCGTGTAGCATTCCATTTTGTTTTTATTTTAAACTTCCGTGAGATTTTATTATTCTCGGTCTTCATTGACTCTTTTTTAATATTCCTTCGGTGACATCAACCGATGTCTTATCCCCGATAATCACGTCACACTACTTTCCGTGTAGTTTAGTCCATTTTGTTCTTATTGTTTCAGCGACAGGGGTTAATTTACGCATTAATAATTTTGTTACAACTAATTTATATAATTTTTCTTACGCAATACAAATTGCAACATAACCAAAACATTAAATTACAATAAGTTATGATAAAAACAAAAATAAAAATAGGATTTAGCTTACAGCAAGGCATGGTCAATGTCTTACAAGGAAAGAGGTAATATCGACAAAACACAAATACAAAAAAAGCAGCTTACGCTGCTTTTTGTAACCACTATAGATTTTAGGATTAATAATAAAACTAATCTATACTACTTTAGTGTAGTCCACCTAAGTACTTAGAAAGCACTTCGATATCTTTGTCTGTTAGCTTGGTGGCAATATCTTGCATCATGCCATTTAAATCATTATGACGCACACCATCACGGAATTTCTCAAGTTGTGACTTGATGTATTCTGGATGTTGAAAAGAAATTTTTGGAAACTTAGCTAATGATGAGCCATTACCACGTGGGCCATGACATGCTGCGCATGCTGGAATACCACGTTCTGCGTCACCTGCTTTATAAAGCATGGCGCCAACGTCAACGATATCTTTAGGTGTTGCACCCTCTGACATGTTAAGTGACGAAAAATAAGCAGCCAAATCTTTCATGTCTTGATCGTTCAATGGCATTGCCATCGCGCTCATGACTGGATCCATACGACCCTCTTTACCACCTGAAGTCATACCTAACTTCAATTCAGTAAGTTGCTTATAAATATAATCCGCGTGTTGGCCTGCAAGTTTTGGGTAGATATTAACCGGCGCGTTACCGTCTGGGCCGTGACAAGCCGCACACGTTGCTGATTTTTCTTTACCTGCGTTTACATCGCCATCAAATGCTGTTGCGTTGCTTGCTGACAACGCACCAAGCAATATAGTTAAAGATAGTGCTATTTTTTTCATGGTGAATTCTCTGTTTCCGACCCTGTATCATCTACAATATGGATGTTGTGATTTACATATTCTACACGATAATAAATTCTCTGGCACGTTTTCTACTCATATTAAACTTATAAATTATAGGGTTTTGACCTAGATTAAGCTTTGGCCGTATCATTTTAGTTGATTTTAGGCTGCTATCTTAGTCTAAATCCGCTTTTTAATAGTGTAGTAATAGTATAAAATGCGCCCCTTAAGTGAACTTTAATTAAGTAAAGTTTACTCGCTGTAATACTTAATTAAGTTTCTAGGAGAGCCTGTGCTCAAATCTCGTATCAAATATAACACTGCGTCGTTCGTTACCAGCGCTCCAGATATCACTAAATTGCCTGCTGATACGGGAATTGAAGTTGCCTTTGCTGGCCGCTCCAACGCCGGTAAGTCTAGTGCTCTTAATGCATTAACTGACCAAAAGCTGGCACGTACTAGTAAAACCCCTGGTCGTACGCAACTGATCAACACATTTGAATTAGCCGATGTTGATGATATGCGCCTAATCGATTTACCTGGCTATGGTTTTGCTAAGGTACCGATCGAAATGAAAAAGAAATGGCAAAAGTCATTAGGTGAGTACCTGCAAAAACGTCAAAGTTTAAAAGGTATCGTGATCTTAATGGATATTCGTCATCCTCTTAAAGATTTAGACCGCGATTTAATTAATTGGGCAATTGGTAGTGAAATTCCAGTATTGGCGCTATTAACTAAAGCCGACAAACTAAAGCAAGGTGCACGTAAAGCACAGGTGCTGCAAGTTCGTCGCGAGTTAAGCAGCTTAGAAGGTGATATTACCGTTCATGCGTTTTCATCTTTAAAAGGCACAGGATTACCTGAAGTTGCTAAGAAATTAGATGAATGGTTCCTAGGGCCAATTGTTGCAATACCACCTACTGATGTTGAACAAACGCCTGAATCAGATGCTTAATCACACGTTTAAGTAAAAACGCTGACCCGCAGATTGAATGAAATAGCCTTGCTTATCAGCTTGTGCTATTTCTGCCCACTGATAAAACACACTTCTTGATACCCGAGCACTACAGCCATACGGTAACTGTAAATACGGCACATTATTGCCCTGATAATCTTGTACTACTAAAGGTTGTTCGCAGGTTACTAGCCAAGTTCGCTGTAAATTATCCACACAACATAACACTTGCCCTTGCTCTGTCATTTCAAAGCGCCAATTAACGATTATAAAGGGAGCATCATGGACAGTAATAGCTATTTTTTCGATTGGTGTTTTTAAGTAAAAAGTATCCTGCTCTTTGCAAAGAACTGAGGCAAACAGCTTAACCATAGCGATACGAGTAATTTTACTGCCACCGTATAACCACTCACCTTGCTGATTGATGATAATTGGCAGCTCGCCACAATGCTGCGGCTGCCATTGAGAAAATGGCTTGCTTGGCTGCTCAAGTGCAGTGGCAAGCTCATTCAAAGAGTGCATTATTTAAGCTTGTTCATCGTTAATGAAAAACTAACAGGTACTGCCGTTGCTATCGATGGTAAACCTGCTAACTTTTGCAATTGCATAATGCCATCAATGACAGCAAAGTCTGCGCCATTAATGATAATTGGGCTCATTGATGAAACGCTGATATCCCCTTGCGATGACAAGTTGGCGATAACATCCACTGTAATCTCTTTCTTAGCACCATGAAAATCAAGTTCAGCACTAATACCTTTAAATACATGTTGGCCAGGCTTAAGCGCTTTTAATTGCTTGCTTAAATTAGCTGTTATGGTTGCGGTTGGAAACTTCGCTGTTTCAAATAACAACTTGGTCATGCGTTCATTACGAATAGGGATCATCGTTTCAACTGAGCTCAGATCAATATCGACTGATAAAGAGCCATTTTCAGCTAAACTACCTGACACATTTTTGAAGTGATGCACTTCAGCAATACTATTTGACTTAATAGACACAAAACTTACTTTGCTTTGATCATTGTTAACCTGCCAGTCAGCACAGGCAACACCAGAGACTAATAGGCTTGATAACGAAAGACCTAATATCGCAATTGATTTAACCATCACGCATTCCTTTCAAAATGAAAATGAGATTCAATGGTATCACTTGTTCTATGAAGTGCAATCAATAGCATAATAAATAACAGAGACAAAAAAACGACCCAACAAATTAATGCTGGGCCGGTATAGCAAACTGGGGAGAAGCTATCAATACGAGCACCCTTTCGAGTGCATCATCAACAGGATGTCCTACAGGATGAGGACGACGCGGACTTTACCAAACTAACCATGATAAATAAACTAAATACAGGTACTAACTAGTCGAATTGATAAACATATAACTAATACTACAAATTGCATGTTAATTTAACTTAATATTAACATTGAATTTCAGCTCAAAATTTGCTCTATTAACTAATTAGAATAAAAAATCCACACACTTTGTCTGTAAACAGCAGTTCAAAGCGTGATCAAACACACACAATAAAAGAGCACTGATCATGAAAAAAATAACCACTCTATACTTATGCTGCCTGCTATTTATCTTCAGTAATAGCGCTAATGCAGGCTATACCCAAACTAAATACCCAATTGTATTAGCACATGGCTTGATGGGTTTTGACGATGTATTAGGTGTCGATTATTTTTATCGGGTACCAGCAAGCCTCAGTCGTGATGGCGCACAGGTTTTCGTCACGGCCGTATCCTCGCTGAATAGTTCTGAACAACGAGGCGAGCAGTTACTACAGCAAGTTGAACAGATTATTGCGCTAACTGGTACAACAAAAGTAAATCTCATTGGTCATAGTCAAGGCGCGCAAAGTATTCGCTATGTTGCCTCACTACGCCCCGACTTAGTTGCCTCTGCGACCAGTGTTGGCGGTGTTAATTTTGGTAGCCCTGTTGCTGATGTGGTGCGCCAAGGACTGACTCCTGGATCTAAGCTAGAAGGTATAGCTAAAACAGCTTTTGATGCATTTGGCGGGTTAATCGCATTACTCTCTGACAATAGTCAGTTACCACAAGATGCGCTTGGTGCACTGGAGAGCTTAACCACTGAGGGCGCGCTGGCCTTTAATCAAAAATATCCAGAAGGCCTACCTGCTGAGCAATGCCAGCAAGGACCTATGTATGCCAGTAATGGCGTATATTACTTTTCTTGGAGTGGCACTCGAACTTTAACAAATATATTTGACCCATCAGATGCAGCACTGGCGATCACTGCAATACTGATCCCAGGCGATGACGATGGCTTAGTCTCTCGTTGTAGTAGCCATTTAGGTTATGTATTAAAAGATAATTACCGCATGAATCACCTTGATGAAGTGAATCAACTGATTGGCTTTCATCATTTATTTACAACCGATCCACTGACAGTCTACCGTCAACATGCTAATCGCTTAAAAAAATTAGGCTTATAAACAATGAAGCGGTTGCTCATTTTAGTGCTAGTGATATCTATCACTAGCACAGCTATGATTTTTTTACTCAGCGACGATAAGCTTACAAGTGCAACGCCACCACATATCGATCAACCGATGGCAATCGATAGCATTTTTGAACACGTTATTTTAGCTAGCCAAGAGTCCGGTGAGTTTAGTGCTTCGCAGGCTCTAGAACAGTGCGAAAAGTTAGCTGCATGCGAAATCAATAGTGAGTTATTTAATCGCTACCTCAGCTTTAAAATAGCGCTGGCAGAGCTGCAGCAACAACTCGCTCATTTGCCGCTAAGCGAACAATTAATTGCAATGATCGCTTTTCAACAACGCTACTTCAATGCAGCTGAAATCACTCTTTTATTTAACGATGATAATGAGTGGCAGCACTATACAATTGCCAAGCTTGAAATTAATCAGAACAACCATATTAGTGATGAATTAAAGCAACAATTGTTATCTAATTTAGAGGGCGAGCAACCTGAGCGTATTACCCAGGCACTTAAACCCAGTAACGATCTAAAAGCTTTAAACACTGAGCTAAAAGATGCCCTGCAACAACAAGACTATAATCAACTGGCAGCGGAATTTGGCGATGCTGCGGCAACAAGGTTAATCGCTCTAGAGCAGCAGCGCCAACAATGGCAAACATTGAGTGAGCAACTCAAACAACAAATTACACAGTTAAAACAACACTATGAGCCACAACAAGCAGAGCAAAAAATTATCCAGCTACTTGATGATCATTTAACCACAAATCAAAAGCGACGGTTTTTAGTGTTATATCCATTGCATTAAATGAGTGACCTACTATAGCGTTAAGAAAGTAGCCGAATGGCCACCTTTTAAAAAACTGACTACCCTATTCACAGACATAAAAAAGCGCGGCTTCACTCAATGCAGCCGCGCTTATATGATTTAAAAAGCTCAGTGATTAATGGGCTTGTTGCCAATTATCTCCGCTATCAGCTTCAACCACTAATGGCACATCTAATTTCGCAGCATCAGACATTAACTGGCAAATTTCTGCGGTGTATTGCTCAACACACTCAGTTTTGATTTCAAATACCAATTCATCGTGTACTTGCATCAGTAATTTAACCGTATTCGGTGCTTGTTCATACACCCATTTGTTGACTGTTAGCATGGCTTTTTTGATGATATCAGCTGCGGTGCCTTGCATTGGTGCATTAATCGCAGCACGTTCGGCTCCTTTACGGCGCGCGCCATTACGGGCGTTGATCTCTGGTAAATGTAAGCGACGACCAAAAATAGTTTCAACATAGCCATTTTCGGCAGCTTTCTCACGGGTTGATTCCATGTACTCAAGCACACCAGGGAAACGTTCAAAATACTTATCAATGTAATGTTGCGCTTCATGGCGCGGTACATCAAGTTGACGTGCTAAACCAAATGCCGACATCCCATAAATTAAACCAAAGTTAACCGCTTTAGCTTTACGGCGCATATCCGTGGTTACATCTTCTAACTCAACACCAAACACTTCCGCAGCAGTTGCACTGTGTACATCAAGACCATTGGCAAACGCATTTAACAAGCCTTTATCTTGCGATAAGTGCGCCATGATACGTAGTTCGATTTGGCTGTAATCGGCAGCCACTATTTTATAGCCATCTGCAGCAATAAAAGCCTCACGAATACGGCGTCCTTCTTCTGAACGAATAGGAATATTTTGCAGATTAGGATCGCTTGAACTTAATCGGCCAGTTGCCGTTACCGCTTGATGATAAGAAGTATGCACACGCTTCGTTTGCTCATTCACTATCAGTGGTAATTTATCAGTGTAGGTTGATTTAAGCTTAGATAAACCTCGGTGCTCAATAATAACTTTAGGCAGCGGGTAATCGTGAGCCAACTCTTGTAGTACTTCTTCAGCTGTAGAAGGTGCGCCTTTTGGCGTTTTTTTAATAACTGGCAGTTCAAGTTTTTCAAACAACAATACTTGTAATTGCTTTGGTGAGCTTAAGTTAAATGGTTCACCAGCAATCTCATGCGCTTCTTTTTCCAGCTCAATTAAACGCTCACCCAAACGCTGGCTGTGCGCGGCAAGCATTTTGCTATCAATCGCAACACCGGTACGCTCAATATCTGAAATAACGCTGACAAGCGGCATCTCTATATCTTCAAATACCGATTTAAGCTTTTCATCGGCTGCAAGTTTCGGCCATAATACTTGGTGTAAACGAAGCGTAATATCCGCATCTTCTGCGGCATAAGGTGCCGCTTTATCAAGTTCGATTTGATTAAATGTCAGCTGCTTTTTACCTTTACCAGCAATGTCTTCAAAACTGATATTTTTATGGCCTAAATATTTTAGCGCCAACGAGTCCATATCATGGCGAGTACCAACACTATTAAATACGTAAGATTCAAGCATAGTATCGAATTTAATACCCTTTAGCTCAAAACCGGCATTAGCCAATACACTCTTATCATATTTTAAATTTTGACCAACTTTTGCTTTGTTTTCATCAGCTAAAATTGGCCCGATCTTCGCCATCACCGTCTCTAAACTTAACTGTTCGGGCGCGCCAGGATAATCATGGGCAACCGGTAAATACACGGCTTCGCCAGCTTTAACAGCAAAACTCATCCCGACAAGTTTAGCTTGCATGTAATCAAGGCTGGTTGTTTCAGTATCAAAGGCAAATAGTTCAGCGGCATTTAATTGCTCGACTAAAGTATCTAATTGCTCTGTTGTCAGGATTGTTTCATAGTGAGCATCAGCCACTTGCGGTAATTCATTCGCTTCACTGGGGACAGCCAAGTGAGTGTCTGCATCTTTTGGATTATCTAATAACTCAGCTAACCAGCGACGGAACTCACACTCGCCATACAAGGCAATCAGTTCATCGCGATTTGGCTCTTGCAATTTAAAGGTATCTAAGTCTGATTCAACTTCAACATCGCATTTAATGGTAGCCAGTTCATAACTTAGCGGTAAATGATCGACTGCGGCGGCAAGCTTTTCGCCGATCTTACCTTTGATCTCATCAGCATGATCAAGCACACCTTGTAATGATCCGTATTTTTGTAACCACTTAACCGCCGTTTTAGGGCCGCATCCATCGACACCTGGGATGTTATCTACTTTATCGCCCATCAAAGCTAAGTAATCGATGATCAGTTCAGGACCAACGCCAAATTTTTCAACCACAGTGTCTGGATCAGAAATACTGTCGGTCATGGTATTGATCAAAGTGACATGCTCATTCACTAACTGAGCCATGTCTTTATCACCGGTTGAGATCAATACATGGCGCTGCTGCTCTGAAGCAATACGGGCAAATGTACCAATCACGTCATCCGCTTCAACACCCTCAATACTAATAAGCGGAAAACCCATCGCCCTAATAATATCGTGCAGTGGCGCTATTTGCGTGCGCAAATCATCGGGCATTGGCGGGCGGTTGGCTTTGTACTCACTGTACATATCATTACGGAAAGTTTTACCTTTAGCATCAAAAACCACCACCATATGGCTTGGATCATACTGTTTGATCAGGCTTTTCATCATGTTAACAACGCCATAAATAGCGCCTGTTGCTTCACCTTTTGAGTTAGTTAAATGCGGTGGTGAATGATATGCACGGAATAAGTAGGAAGAGCCATCGACTAAAATAAGTGGATTTTCAGGGATCTGAGCCATGATGTAATTGGATCCTAAATGAGAGAAAACGAAATATCTGTAAGCATGCCATAAGGGCACGCATAAAACGACTGTGAATTAAGCTTTGTTTAAACCGTTAAATAAGAGTAAGTTGTGGATAACTATGTAGATAACACCCACAAGCTATTCCTCCAAAGTAATTTAAAACTACTTAGAAACAAGTTAAGTGTATGTTTTGTTTTAAAAAGATAATACGAGGTTCTTTTTTTATTATTTTTATCACAATGTGGAAAAACATTTTATTGCTTTGCTTGATTGTGGCTTTTTACAACTAAAAAACGGTTAATTCATTCCTTATAAATAACCGGACGAGCATTCTATCACAATGGATCAAAGATCATAGCGATCCTTTATAATTTTTTCCTATTAGCCAACTTAAAAAAAAGCATATAGCGCGTTTTTGCTCTGCCTCGAGTGGATTGATCAAATAAAAATAATCTTTAACTCATCATTATTGATGATCACAAAATGATCTTAATAAGGCCATAACAGTCAGCAAAAGTCATGCTAAACTGACTTTATGAATAATAAATAAGGGCATAGTATATGAAAAAAATAGCTGTAATTTTAGCAGGTTGTGGAGTTTATGACGGTGCAGAAATCAACGAAGCCGTATTAACGTTATTACATATTGCCAAAGCCGGAGCAAGCTACCAGTGTTTTGCCCCTGATATTGAGCAATTGCACACGATCAATCACCTGAATGGGGAACAAATGACCCCTAACCGGAACGTATTAGTCGAAGCGGCACGCATTGCCCGTGGCGATATCAAAGCGTTAACACTGTTAGATGCTAATGACTTTGATGCTTTGATTGTGCCTGGTGGATTTGGCGCGGCTAAAAACCTGTGTGATTTTGCGATCAATGGTGCGCAAGCACAATTAAACCCTGAAATGCTCCGTGCTGCTAAAGCATTTGCGAATGCCAAAAAACCAGCAGGCTATATGTGCATTGCTCCAGCAATGATCCCATTGATCTACAGTGCTGGCGTAAAAACCACTATTGGTAATGATGTTGATACTGCCAACGCACTACAAAGTTTAGGCGCTCAACACATTAATTGTGCAGTAGATGATATTGTAATTGATGAGCAACATAAACTCGTAAGCACTCCAGCTTACATGTTAGCGCAATCAATTTTAGATGCTGATGCAGGTATTGAAAAACTAGTCGCTGCGCTTTTGAAAATGAGCTAATTAGGTGCTAAAAAAACCGCAAATCAGTCATTCTAAAGTAGCTGCTTTGTTGCGCTGGCGCAAAAAAATAGTGTTTTTTCATAAGAAAAATACATCGTAGCGTTTTATAAATTGCGGCTTAGCGTTATAATCGTTCTAAATTCCGTCATCTATCGTGATTGATCACGTTCAAATCGAAGTGAGCAAGGCAAAATGAAAAAACTATCAGCAGCATTATTATTGCTAGCAAACACCGCATACGCACAGCCATATGATAACTCTATGACTGAAGATGCGATCAAAAAACGTATCGCGCCTATAGGTGCCGTTTACTTTGAAGGCGATAAAGCAGCAGTTGCTGAAGTGCCAACAGGTCCTCGTACCGGTGAACAAGTTTACCAAGGTGCGTGCTTTGCATGTCATGGTACTGGCGCACTTGGTGCACCAAAATCAGCAGATGACTGGGCTCCACGCTTAGCGAAAGGCGCTGACACTCTATTAAGTCATGCAATTAATGGTTTTAATGCAATGCCACCACGCGGTACATGCATGGATTGCTCAGATGATGAAATAAGCGCAGCTATTGATTTCATGAGCAAAAAATAATACTTAATTCTGTACTTTTTTTTATAAAGGGCTGATTTTTTCAGCCTTTTTTATTATAAAAATAAATATTAACCTACCTTTATCACTATTTATTATTATCATTTTCTAATACTATTGTCCGCTTGACGATTCAGCAAAAAAGTGAAAATATAAGACCAATAAATATACAATAATAAAAATCGGTTTAATGTCACTGGAAGATATAACAGCTTTACTACATAAGCTGGAGCATAAAAATAATCGTTTAAAAGCTCTAGTCCAAAAGTATAAGCAATCCCACCACTTACAAAATGCCCTGATCCAATTATCAGAGCAAGCTAGTTCTGTTGCCGAATTAACGCTACTTTACCCTGCGATTCATGATATTTTGCAAGATTATATGCCAAGTAAAAGTTTTTACGTGGTGCTGTTAAATCAATTTAGTAACACCCTTGAACTATCTTACTTTGCTGATGAAAAAGATGGTATATCTGTGCCACTTAATCAAGATAATAATTTTATCCAAGGTGTCACTGGGTATGTGTTTAAGCAAGGTAAAACCACCTACTTCCAAGGTGATGAAATGCAGGCTGCTGCCAACAAGGGGTTATTTAAGTTACTTGGCACACCAGCAGAACATTGGGTAGGCGTCCCGGTATACCGAGAGCAAAGTATTATTGGAGTGCTAGTCGCACAAAGTTACGATAAACAACAAAGCTACTCTGAACAACAAATCGAGCTATTAGAAGTAATGTCGCTCTATTTATCAACAGCTATCGAACGAGTAAAAAAACGCGAACTATTAGAGTCTGAAGTAAAAATAAGAACTCGTGCATTAACACAGAGCAATGAAGCGCTTAACCTCGAAGTAGAACAACATAAAAAAACCCTCGAACGCCAGCATATTTTGTTTAAAATTTCAGAGTTAGCGACGCAAACAAAGCATATCAATGAAGTATATCAACAAGTACATGAAATAATAAAATCAATAACTTACGCTGAAAACTTATACATTGCATTGTATGATCGCGAAACAGGTTGGTTAAACTTTCCGTACTGTGTGGATGAATATAGAGATAATACCCAACCGCGTCCTTTCGCCAAAGGTTATAGCGAATTAGTATTACGTACCGAACAAACTCAGCTTATTGATTGTACTAGAGCACAAAAACTACTCAAGTCAGGCGAAGTCGAGCGACTTGGACAAGTCTCTGACTCAAACTCAGCAACCAGCTGGTTAGGTGCACCATTAAAAACTGCGCAAGGTGTAATTGGCTTAATAACTTGCCAAGCCTACAACCATAAGCATATTTTCAATCAAGACGACTTTGAATTAATTACCTTTGTATCACATCAGATAGCGACTGTATTACAAGCACATTTGGCTGCTCAAGCCTTAAAACAAAGTCATCAACAATTAGAGTTTCGGGTTGCTGAAAAAACCAAAGAGATCCGCCAAACCAATATGCATTTACAAATGCAAATTGAAGAGCGTAAAAAAATAGAGCAACAGCTGTATCATGATGCCCACCACGATCCACTTACTGGCTTGCCTAATCGCAGTTTATTTTTAACCCAATTAGAAAAAACTCTACAGCATTATCAACGTTACCCTGAACAACAGTTTGCTGTGCTGTTTATTGATTTAGACAAGTTTAAGGATATTAACGATCAACTTGGTCACCAAGCTGGTGATCAGTTTTTAATTAGCGTCAGTGAGTCTTTCTCACAATGTATTAGGGAGCACGATTTACTTGCGCGTTTAGGCGGCGATGAGTTTGTTATTTTATTAACTCATTTAACTGATCGTCAACAAGCCGAAGATGTTGCTAAGCGATTAATTGAACTAATGAAAAAACCATTTTGCATGAAAGGTATATGTGTACAAAGTGGTGCCAGTGTCGGTATTACCTATTCGAAAACAAACTACAAGCATACGGATGAAATTATTCGTGATGCTGATGCTGCCATGTATTATGCAAAAAATGCCGGTCGCAGCCGGTTCGAGTTTTACCATCCACTGCTTAGTGCCGGCACCAGCCCGTATGAGTTAGAAACCAGTCATCACTTAGACTCTTTACCAATGCATTTTCGCTGCTCTGAAATTATTACACTTGATGAACAGCATCAGTCAGAGTCGCTACTTGAAGCATTTGGTGAACACCCAGTACTTGGTAGCACTAGTTTTGAAATATTAAAGAAGTTTGCCGCTGATAAAGCACAACAGCTGGAAGTGGAATTACAGTTATTAACTAAAGCGTGTCAACAAATCCAAACGGCACAACTGCAGATGGTGTTATTCCCTTGCTCGGGCTTATTACTGGAAAAAATTGAATTCCAGGCGTTATGCCAAACAATGCAAAACCACAACATAACGAAACAAATTTGTTTATTGTTTAATGAACAAGAGATCCGTTACGCCTCAGCGGTACAAATTAGTAATTTAAAAGTATTGAGTAAACAAGGCTATTCGATTGGCTTAAATGATTTTGCTAAAGATCGCTGCGAACTTAATTTACTATGCGATATTAATTTCGATTATTTATTACTTAGCTCTACCTTTAGTAAACGAGTGTTACAACAACAAAGCTTTGATTTACAACTACAAGGTGTACTAGCAATAACTAAGATAAAACAAATAAAAGTAATCGCGAAAGGCCCTTCAATATTAAATTATAGAGCCTTACTAGACACTCATGGTTTATCACTATTTATTGGTAGGCAGCATGCAATTAGTTCTACAGCAACACTCCCAGCTGACTCTTCGAACGAGCAAATTTTAAATTAACGATATGCGTCGCGGATAACCAGTTTATTATCCGCAGCTCAGATGAACTACTCAGGCTTTTTCAGCATAGCACGTAAATTAGCAACTCTGGCTTGGCCCTTTTCCATTCGTTCGGCTTGCGTATTTGGCGCTTTTTTATTTTCAAATGCTAAATCATCTTGCGGTAGCTCTTGTATAAAGCGGCTCAACTCTGTTTGTGATGTTTCGCCAAATTGACGACGAATTTTCGCATAGGTCATGGTCAGCTCTTGCTGAGCACGAGTGATCCCCACATAAGCTAAGCGACGTTCCTCATCAACGTTTTCTTCATCAATACTTACTTGATGCGGTAATAACCCCTCTTCCATGCCTACCATAAATACGTAAGGATACTCCAAGCCCTTAGAGGCATGCAGCGTTAGTAATTGCACTGCATCGGCTTCATCTTCTTCTTCGTTACGTTCTAACATGTCACGCAACGTTAACTTACTCACCACTTCAGCAAGCGTCAACGGCGGATTATCCGCATCACCTGTGAGCATATCGGTGATCCAACGGTACAACTCAGAAACATTCTTCATGCGCATTTCTGCAGCTTTCGCACTCGGTGATGACTCGTATAAATAAGCTTCGTAATTTATTTGTCTGACTAAATCTTTTACCGCTTCAAGGGTATCACCACGTACCGCATTATCTGACAGCTCAACCACCCAACGTGCAAATCCCGCTAACGAGTTTAAACCGCGACCTTTTAAGCGATAACCTAAGTCATTATCAAAACAGGTGGCAAATAAACTGGCATGTTTTTCATTGGCTAGGGTACCCAACTTTTCCAGCGTAACTGTGCCTATTTCACGGCGCGGAGTATTCACAATACGTAGAAACGCATTGTCGTCATCTTGATTCACCAATAAGCGCAAGTACGCCATTATATCTTTGATCTCAGAGCGTGAGAAAAACGACATTCCGCCACTGATCTTGTAAGGTATTCGGTTACTCATTAACGACTTTTCAAAGCCACGCGCTTGGTGATTACCACGGTATAAAATAGCATAATCTTTATAACTGGTGCGTTTCATAAATTTATGCGAGATGATCTCAGCGACGACCCGCTCTGATTCATGCTCTTCATCACGACAGCCAATCACTTTGATCGGCTCGCCATTTTCTAACTCACTAAACAGTTTTTTATCAAATTCATGAGGGTTATTGGCAATCAAGATATTAGCAGCTTTTAAAATACGCTTCACACTGCGATAGTTTTGCTCAAGCTTAATGAGCCGTAAACCTGGAAAGTCTTTGCTTAATAACACTAAGTTTTGTGGTCGAGCACCGCGCCATGAATAGATTGATTGGTCGTCATCACCTACCACGGTAAAACGCGCACGCTCACCCACAAGCAACTTAACTAATTGATATTGACTGGTATTGGTATCTTGATATTCATCCACCAGCAGGTAACGGAAACGTTGTTGCCAACGCTCACGCGAGGTTGCATTATTGATCAGTAATAAGGTGGGGATCATGATCAAGTCATCAAAATCCAAAGCATTATAGGCGCGTAACTGGGTTTGATAACGCGCATACAATTGCGCAAATAGCGCTTTTTGTGGCTCTCGCGCTTCGCGAATCGCTTGCTCTGGTAAAATAAGCTCGTTCTTCCAGCTGCCTATTTGCATTTTTAATAGATTGAGTAAATCTTTGTCTTTTTTTAGCTCTTCTTCAGTTAAGTCAGCAATTAATTGCCCGGTATCTTGATCATCAAATAATGAAAAGCCTGGTTTAAAACCCAGCGTTGTTAGTTCTTTTTTAATGATCTCAAGGCCTAAGGTATGAAAGGTAGATACCCACAAGCCTTTTGACTCTTTTTTACCTAACGTTTGAAAAACTCGCTCGCGCATCTCTTTCGCCGCTTTATTAGTAAAGGTCACCGCGGCAATATTACGTGCTTGATACTCACATTTTTGTACTAAGTAAGCGATTTTATTAGTAATTACACGAGTTTTTCCTGATCCCGCCCCCGCCAGCACTAGGCATGGACCACTAATATATTTTACCGCTTCATCTTGTTTAGGATTGAGTTTCATATCGACCAAAGAGATTGCATTAAAGACGGGCAATTTTAACGTAATCACTACAATACGCCTAGCCAATAAGGTAACATTAGCCATTATCATTTACGCGACAGTAAGGGACAGACATGATCAACCCAGCAAAACTTGAAGAAATTGCCAAACAGATTTCCAGTAACATGCCGCAAGGCGTTAAAAACCTTGCCGATACGTTTGAAGCAAAAACCAAACAAGCTATTCAAAATAAGCTTGCTGAGATGGACTTTGTCAGCCGTGAAGAATTTGATGTACAAAGCCAAGTACTAATTCGCACCCGCGAGAAGCTCGTTGCATTAGAAGCGAAAGTTGCACTACTTGAGCAACAACTCAGTAGTAATAAGCAAAGCGAGCAACCCGAATAATACCGTTTTAGTTATTACTTCAGGCAGCTTCGGCTGCCTGATTTGTTTTACGCCTTGCATACACGCGAACACCTATATACGATACGTATACGTTTTATATATAGGCACTGTTATGGGTATCGTAAAAATCAGCGATCAACTGCACGAAGAGATCCGCAAAGCCAGTACCACTATGGTACGATCTATAAACTCTCAATCTGAATACTGGATAAAGATAGGCATGCTAGCTGAGCTTAATCCAACCATGACCTACGCCGAAATAATCAAACAGCAACTTGCACAAGCCGATGTAACAGCTGGAGAATCTTTGCATGAGTGAAATAATTATTAAAACTCCCGCACAAATAGAGCTAATGCGTGAGTCTGGTCGCCTACTGGCAAAGGTGTTTGCCTATTTAGATCAACAGGTCAAAATCGGCATCACCACAATGGAGATCAATGATTTAGTAGAGCGCTATATTGTTGATGAACTTGCTGCACGTCCTGCCAGCAAAGGCCAATACGATTATCCTTATGTGTTAAACAGCTCAGTAAATGAAGTAGTCTGCCATGGTTTTCCAGACTCTAAACGCGCATTAAAATCAGGCGATATCGTCAATTTAGATATTACCCTTGAGAAGAATGGCTTTATTGCCGATTCAAGTAAAATGTATATGCTTGGTGAAGTGTCTCCGTTGGCCAAGCGCTTAGTCGAAAAAACTTATCAAGCAATGTGGCAAGGCATCAAGCTCGTAAAACCGGGAGTGAGGTTAGGCGATATAGGCAACGCTATCGCTAATTTTGCCCATACTAATGGCTATAGCGTTGTACGTGAATACTGCGGACATGGTATTGGCGAGCAAATGCACGAAGAGCCGCAAGTTTTACATTATGGTAAACGCAATACCGGCGTTGAACTTAAAGAAGGTATGACCTTTACCATTGAGCCGATGATCAACCAAGGGGCGGCAAAAGTAAAAACTAAGCCGGATGGCTGGACTGTGGTTACTCGTGATAAAAAGCTTTCTGCGCAGTGGGAGCACACCATTGTCGTCACCGCTGACGGCTATGAGGTACTGACTTTACGCGAAGAAGAAATCGCTATTGCGACGATATAAGTCAGGTTAACACCATGGCCATTTTATTAGTAAATGATCCATTGCCCCATTTGAGCTTTCAAAAATTCGCACCCGATCAACGCTTAACTGATTGGGTGCAGTGTTATTGGAAAATAGGTTCAACAACCACACAAACAGCACAGTTATTTAAAGAAAAGCTCTACCCTGATGCAGGCGCAAGCCTAACAATTAATTTTAGCAATGCGACACCCGTTATTACCTTCGCATTTAATCGTCAAACGCAGGCAACAACTTTCAGCAATCAGGATTATTTAGTCAGTATTCGTTTTGCGCCTACTGGTGCTTATCACTTATTAGGTATAACGCTACACGAGTTAGCTGAAGAAAATTATCTACTCGGTGAAGATTTTACCCCAAGCTGGTATCACAGTTTAATAGCATGTGTTGAACAAATGCAAAGCAGTCCACTAACCAGCCAACTGTATTTACTCGAGCAGTGGTTACTCAGCCAAGCAATTAGCAATCAACTCGTAAAAAGCAATACCATTAAAGTGATCAAGCAGCTTATTCAACTCAATAATTCCACCAGCTATGTAGGCAAACAACTTGGCCTGACACGTCGTACTCTTGAGCGCCGCTTAAAAAAAGAAGCCGGGGTTAGTCCAGCTCAATTACAGCAATTTTACCGACTAAAAGCCGCACGCACGCTTCTAGCTGACAGCCAAACACCGATAACAGATATAGCCTTGCAATGTGGCTATTATGATCATGCTCACTTTTGTCATGCCTTTCATAATTTTACTTTTGAAACACCACTGCAATATCGCAAGCGAAAAACACCGAAAGTATAGAGGGTGTTTTCACCACACAAAAAACACATCGACTTAGCCTTTAAAACTAAGATTACAATTACTGAAGGTAGCCCGTGCCCAGATAGGACGCAGTGCTTAGGTTACGTACTTATTCTACTACGTAACGTTCAAACACTTTAAGCCCAGCACTTTTATAGTTAACATCAACTTCATCGGCACAAGTAACGACTGACTCTAAGTCGTGTAAGTGACCGTTTGCTAGACCATAAACCCAACCATGAATAGTCAACTCTTGGCCACGCTGCCATGCTTCTTGGACGATATTAGTACGGCATACATTGCGTACTTGCTCAATTACATTCAATTCAATCAAGCTATTGAGACGATCTTTTTCTGCGAGTGCATTGATCTTTGAGGTGTATTTTTCTTTTACATCACCGACGTGACGAAGCCAGTTATCAATTAAACCAAACTTAGCATCTTTGAGTACTGCCTGAACACCACCACAGCCATAGTGACCAACAACCATAATATGTTTAACTTTTAACACTTCAACGGCGTACTGCATCACTGATAAGCAGTTATGATCGGTATGCACCACCACATTCGCCACATTACGATGAACAAATAGCTCACCCGGCATTAGATCAACGATTTCATTAGCCGGTACGCGAGAGTCCGAACAACCAATCCACAAGTATTCTGGGTTTTGCTGCATGGATAGAATTTTAAAAAATTCTGGATCATCTTTACACGTTCGTTCAGCCCAGCGTTTATTATTTTCAAATAAGTTTTTTAATTTTCTCATTACATCTCTTTTCTGTCTTTGACGGTAGCTTGGATCAAGATATTACGTGGCGTTAATTGTTTTTCGCAAAACGTCTGCACACTGACTTGATAACCTTGTTGTTGCAAATATAAAGCACGATCGAGCACAAGCCAAACCTCAATTGCTCTTCTAAACACATGACGGACCAGTTCGATACGTTCAGTGACTTTTTTGCGCATTTCGCCTTTTTTTAAAAATGACTCATAATCAATACCTTGTGGTATATCTAGCGCCTTTTTCTCCGCGGCCCATGCACAAAAAGCTTTAAATGAATCTGAAAAAATAGCTTTGTTAACTGAGGGCACACTGACGTAGTTTTGTTCGCTGGTGAGACTTTTGCGTAAAGCATCAAAACCCAATCGCCATTGCACTTCAGTTTTACGAACTTTATCTACCCGAGAAGGCGCTGTCACCGTCTCTTGTAGTGCTAATTTTAAATCACGATGCGTTAACTGCAGTTGACTACGCTTACCGGCATCGCTCATAGCTTGATAATCATTCGGGGTGAATAAGTGATAGCAACACGGCGATAGACTGATTTTTTGCGTTTGCGCGCTAGCCGCGTTACTCATAAACGTCTGATGTAACGCTCCGCAAGCATGCAGCGCTACGGCATGTTGTGCTTGTTGAAAATACTCAGTTACATCATCTTTAAGTACATCTGCTTGGCTAAAGTGCATGGCTAACCCTTGTTGCAGAGCACTTTGCTGACCTTGTTCACATAAATGTTGTTGCAGTTCGATGCTGTGCACACTCGGCGCACGGTTAAATGCCAGCATACGTCCTAAATGGCCTTTCCCTGCACACCATTCTAATACAGGTAATTGTGATTCTTGGCCAAGCGCACAGACAAAATCTTGCAGCTGTGCAAACTTGCGCCCTTTAATACCATTGCTGATCCAAAACGGATATTCGCAACGCGTAGTGGAGGCTTGAGGTAAGTCACACAATGTAGCTAAGTTATTGACTACGGGAATATACGGGCTAAAAAATTGATACAAGGCATCTTGATTGCTATCGAGTTCAGCAACTTGTTGATCGCTCAACAGCGTTAATGGTTGTTCTAATTCAGGCCATGGCAGCTGATCAAAATCGAATGCAGTGCATTGCCAATAGTGGCGAGTACTATGTAATAAGTTATCTAGGGCTGTAAACTGCTCAGCAAGGCTCATGTGATTTTAGCGATGGTCATTTCATTTATGCATTATACGCTTTTTCTGAACATCAAGCGTAAATAAAGTGGTATCGATAACAAACTAATTATAATTGCTGTAATAAGCATCCACGACATTTTAATTTTTTCAGGTTCAACATACTGGTAAATAAAGCCATCTTGCGCCTGATTAAAGGCATCTTGCTCAATCCCGTATAGATCAGCAATCAACCGCCATTTCGCTATCGACATAGATCCTAAATTAGTGCCAGGTGGTAAAATATAATCACTCAATACTTCAGCTTCATAGGCAAGCTGAGAAAAGCTTTTATCAGGTGCGTATTGGTGTTGAGTTAATGCAATTGTTTCATCCATATGCATCATTGCATAGCGCCAGCCCTTTAAGCTGGCCTGATAAAATGCTTCAACTGTTTGCGGATGTTGTTCGAGCATATTTTCTGTGGTGTAAAGAATATCGCTATAAACATTAATTCCATACTTCTGCGGGCAAATAAGTCTATAGTCGATGCCTTGCTCACGCATTATATACGGCTCATTAGTCACGTACACTTGCATCGCATCAATACTCCCAGCTAACCAATCCGTAATGCTGTTACCACTTTCATAAGAAGGTAAATTATTTGTTTGGATACCACTGCGTTCGAGCATTACCAATAATTCGGCATTTTCTTTGCGGCTGATACTGCTAAGACGCTTATTGACAAAATCCCGAGGATGAAAAATATCGGAGCTTTTTTTTACCATCCAACAATAAGGAGAAAATTGTAAAATAGCAGCCATTGCCACCAAGGGTTTACCTGCGATCCGTTGCTGTAAAATACCTGAGTGCCCGACCCCGAAGTGAGCTTGGCCAGCCAACACTTTACTAAAGGTATCTGGGTTCTCAGGATCTGCCGGTAAAATAGTGACGTTTAGCCCTGCCGCTTTGTAAAAGCCTTGTTGCTGAGCCATATAGTAACCAGAAAATTGAAATTGATGCGTCCACTTTAGTTGTAAAGTCACATCCGCTGCCGCAACACTTTGCCCGCTGAGTATAAGCAAAGTAGCATAAAGCTGAAATTTCAGTCCTTTTAATGACAAATCGTAATCTAATTAGTTGGCTAATATTGCTATAACTATAAACCCAAGACATTGAGTTTGCAAAGAGACAAAAAAGCACCTCAATTGAGGTGCTTGCTTATACTAAAACCACCTCAAGCTACAGAATTCGTATCTTGAGGTGGTTTTAGTATATATTTAATTATTAACCGCTTTCACCCTATCAATGGGACGTTGAGTAGTTAAAAATTGGGTAAAACATGGATTCAGTGTTTCATCTTGCACACTGTAACCTAAGCGATTTAAATGCTCGTTGAATACCTCATACTGACTAGGCTCAATCGCAAACCCTGCTAATACATTACCCATCGAACCACCATGATTACGATAATGAAACAAAGTAATATTCCAATTGCTACCTAAGGTATCTAAAAAGCGCGCTAGTGCGCCTGGATATTCAGGAAACTCAAAGCGTAATAACCGCTCATGCATCTGCTCAGGTGCTTTACCACCAACCATATAACGAACATGTAATTTAGCCAGTTCGTTATCTGATAAATCACAAAATTGATAGCCATTGGTGGTTAAATCAGCTGTCAGTTCATCTAACTCTTGCTGACCTTGGCGCAGTGCAACACCAACAAATATTTGCGCTTCACCAGGGCCTGCGTAACGGTAGTTAAATTCAGTAATTGCGCGACCACCTAATGAGGCGCAAAACTGTTTAAAGCTGCCTTTTTCTTCATTGATGGTTACTGCTAACAACGCTTCGTTTTTCTCTCCCAGCGCAGTACGCTCAGCCACATAACGTAAGCGGTCAAAGTTTAAGTTTGCGCCAGATAACACAGCTGCTAAATGCAGCCCTTTTTGGCCTGTTTGCTGACACCATTTTTTCAGCCCAGCCGTTGCCAGCGCACCTGATGGCTCAGCAATCGCACGGGTTGAAACAAAAATATCTTGCATCGCCGCACATATTTCATC
The DNA here is from genome assembly GCF_014164365.1 of Pseudoalteromonas sp. SG43-6. NCBI lineage: Bacteria > Pseudomonadati > Pseudomonadota > Gammaproteobacteria > Alteromonadales > Pseudoalteromonadaceae > Pseudoalteromonas > Pseudoalteromonas sp. SG43-6. The sequence goes on along the minus strand of NZ_JACJEZ010000012.1, from coordinate 32,079 downwards.
ACCGGTTACAGTGACTACTTCATCACAAAACTTTTGCGCCAAACGAAAGGTTTCGGTACCAATAATTTTTACCGCAACACCATCGGCAAAACTGCCAACCCGTTCAAGCTCGACGGGTTTGCCTGCTGCAAGTGCCGCTTGTAAACAGGCACTTTCATCAGCTTCCACACCGATTACTTTTATATCTGGGCGCAATGACTTTATATACACGGCCATACCAGCAAGTAAGCCACCACCACCAACTGGAATAAATACCGCATCAAGTTGATTAAGCTGCTGCATTAATTCACGTGCAACCGTGCCTTGCCCTACAATTACATCAGGATCATCAAATGGAGGAACAAATATGCCGTCGCGCTGCTCAGTAAGTTCTAGTGCATAAGCTTTGGCAGCATCAAAATGATGGCCATGTAAAACCACTTCGCCACCAAGCGCACGTACCGCATTGACTTTGATTTCAGGGGTCGTCACTGGCATTACAATCGTTGCTTGATGCCCTAAGTGTGACGCACTGAGCGCCACCCCTTGAGCATGATTTCCAGCTGAGGCAGTGATCACCACTGAACCGGCTGGCAGTTTAGCCAGTTTGTTGTATGCACCACGCAGTTTAAACGAATAAACTGGCTGCTGATCTTCGCGCTTTAGCCATACTTGATTACCAAGACGAGCACTGAGTTCAGCCATTTCGCTAACCTCAGTAACTTTTGCCAGTGGTTCCATATTGGCTTGGATAATAGCGCGAAAATAATCGAGCTCTTGAGAAACCATAATTAACTAAGCTCCTCCAGTTTGGCTAAATCACGCACCGCGCCTTTATCAGCACTGGTTGCAAGTAGCGCATACGCTTTTAGCGCAGATGATACATAACGTTCACGATCGAGTGGTTTGTACGCTTGTTTACCACGAGCAAGTTGCTTTTGCTTACGCGCTTCAAGTTCTTCATCTGTTAACGCTAACGTGATTTCGCGGGTAGCGATATCGATAATAATTTTATCGCCGTTTTCAACATAAGCAATGGCACCACCACTGGCCGCTTCTGGTGAAACGTGGCCAATTGATAAACCTGACGTACCGCCCGAGAAGCGACCATCGGTTATAAGTGCGCACTGCTCAGCCAAACCTTTTGATTTTAAGTAACTGGTTGGATAAAGCATTTCCTGCATGCCAGGTCCGCCTTTCGGTCCTTCGTAGCGAATAACGACTACGTCACCGGCTTTTACTTCGTCATTTAAAATGCCTTCAACTGAATCATCTTGTGATTCATACACCACGGCGGTGCCTTCAAAGTGTAGCATTTCATCAACCACACCCGCGCTTTTCACAATACAACCATCAACAGCTAAATTACCCGATAGTACGGCTAAGCCGCCATCTTGGCGAAACGCATGTTCAACGCTACGGATACAACCATGTTCACGGTCATTATCGCCTTCATCCCAACGACATTCTTGGCTCATTGCTTTGGTGGTACGAATGCCCGCAGGTCCCGCTCGGTAAAACTTTTGTGCTGCTTCGTTGTTTGGATCAGTGGCATCCCATTTTTTAACTAGCTCTGCCATAGTCATGCCAGCAACATGGTTTACCGACAGATCCACTAAGCCAGCTTTGCCAAGCTCGCGAATTATTGCCATCATGCCACCAGCACGATGCACATCTTCAATATGGTATTGCGCGGTTGCAGGCGCTACTTTACATAAGAAAGGTGTTTTACGAGATAACGCATCAATGTGCGACATATCAAAATCAACACCGGCTTCTTGCGCAGCGGCAAGTAAATGCAATACGGTATTTGACGAGCCACCCATAGCAATATCAACCACCATGGCATTCATAAACGCGGTTTTATTAGCGATAGCACGCGGCAAGACTTCTTTATTATCTTTTTGGTAATACTCACGGCATAAATCAACAATTCGTGCACCGGCTTCAACATACAGTTGTTTACGATCTTTATGAGTCGCAAGTGTAGTGCCGTTACCAGGTAGTGCGAGGCCAATTGCTTCTAATAAACAGTTCATTGAGTTGGCGGTAAACATGCCCGAACACGAGCCACAGGTAGGACACGCTGAGCGCTCTACTTGCTCTGAGTCAGCATCACTTACTGATTCATCAGCACCTTTTACCATGGCATCCACTAAATCTAGTTTGATATCAATATTAGCAAGCTTAGTTTTACCGGCTTCCATTGGGCCGCCAGACACAAAGATTACTGGAATGTCTAAACGAAGTGCCGCCAGCATCATCCCAGGGGTGATTTTGTCGCAGTTAGAAATACAGATCATTGCATCGGCGCAGTGACCATTTACCATGTATTCAACTGAGTCAGCAATTAAGTCGCGCGATGGTAATGAATACAGCATACCGCCGTGGCCCATGGCAATACCATCATCAATGGCAATAGTATTAAATTCTTTTGGCACACCACCCGCTTGAGTGATGGTTTCTGCCATAAGCTCACTGAGTTGGTTAAGATGCACATGACCCGGTACAAATTGCGTGAATGAGTTTACAACCGCAATAATCGGTTTGCCAAAATCGCTATCTGTCATTCCTGTTGCACGCCATAATGCACGAGCACCTGCGCGCTTTCGACCTTCAGTTGTTGTTGCACTTCTTAATTTAGCCATAGTTACCTCAGTGTTTGCAGTTACTTTTAATATGTAACTGACATCCTCATTCTTAAATTTTTATTGCTAAGGGGAAAAGACCCAATAGCCCTGTTGATTTAGTTTTTACAGCAAACTACATTGCTTGCTGTTGTAAATTTTCTAGCGTTACTTGCTTAACGTCCACCAGCTTATTGAGCTGCGTGGTTAATAAGTGAATTGGCTTATCACTGTCGACCGTCATAGCCACATGGTAATGACCATCATCCATATTCAATTGAAAATGGGTTAAATCAAAACCACGATGACGAACTACACGCAAAAAGCGCTCAACGGCGATACTTTGATTTTTTAAAGCGACTGTTAAACTGTGTTTCATTTTCCACTCTCCGTCATCATTTCGTCATTCGCGGCACCCGGCGGTACTAGCGGCCAAACATTTTCTTTATCGTCGATACAGGCATGTACTATATAAGGACCTTTACTATTCACTAATGCTGTAATTGCATCATCAACTTGGTTAGCGTGGGTGATCGTTTGCCCAGCAATACCAAATACGGCAGCCAATTGCACAAAATCAGGGTTGTCTGATAAATCAGTTTCAGAATAACGCCCTTCAAAAAATAACTCTTGCCATTGACGAACCATACCTAAACGTTGGTTATCCAAAATTAATATTTTTACCGGTAAATTGTTACGACGAATAGTGGCTAACTCTTGAATGTTCATCATGATTGAACCATCACCAGAAACAGTGATCACAAAATCATTTGGTCGAGCGACTTGCGCACCAATGGCCGCAGGTAAACCAAAGCCCATAGTGCCGGCGCCACCACTACTTAAATGGTTGCTTGGATGACTAAACTTCATATGTTGTGCCACCCACATTTGGTGCTGACCAACATCACAACACACAACGCCTGTACTTGGCATCCGCTGGCTTAGTTGGCTTAATAAATACGGGGCATATACTTTTTCGCCCGGATAGTCATAACGCCATGCATGTTCAATCATCATCTCTTTGGCATGATCACGCCATGCTTGTTCAGTTACAAAGCACTCTAATTGCGGCAATGAGGTTTTTAAATCAGCAACTAATGATGCTTTAACTGGTTTACGCTTACCAATTTCAGCAGCATCTATATCTAAATGGATCACTTTTGCTTTAGCCGCAAACTTGCCTAAATTGCCTGTTACACGGTCATCAAAGCGCGCACCGATGCATACTAGAACATCACACTCTTGTACCGCTAAATTTGCAGCTTGGCCGCCATGCATGCCCAACATACCTAAGTTATATTCGTAATCAGGTAATACACTGCCCAATGCTTTTAGCGTTGAAACCGCAGGCATTTGGGTTTTTTCTAAAAATTGCATTAGTTGTACTTGCGCATCAGCCGCCTGTACACCGCCGCCTACATAGGCAACAGGCCGTTTGGCTTCGCTTAATAGTTGGTTAGCAATAGCCACTTGCTTTAAATCTAACACCGGTAAGTAATCATCAGCCGCAAGCCAAGGATGAAAAGGCACTTGCGCCATTTGAATATCTTTTGGTATATCTACTAACACAGGGCCTGGACGACCTGATTGCGCTAAATGCATGGCTTCTTGCAGTATTTCGGCTAAATCTTCAGGACGTTCAACCATATAACTGTGCTTAGTGCAGGATAATGACATACCTAATACATCAATCTCTTGAAACGCATCAGAGCCAATGGCAGCAGTTGGTACTTGGCCTGTGATCGCAAGTAATGGCACTGAATCCATCATCGCATCAGCAAGCGCGGTGATTAAGTTAGTAGCCCCAGGGCCTGAAGTCGCAAAACACACCCCAAGTTTACCCGTGCTACGAGCAAAACCAACAGCAGCAAAACCTGCACCTTGCTCATGACGAGTGAGATAATGTTTAACCGGCGCACCATACAGCGCATCGTAAATTGGCATGATTGCCCCACCAGGGTAACCAAATACTTCTTTTACGCCGTGTTTGGCTAATAAATCAATTGTTAACTCTGCGCCTGTCATTAAATAATCCTCATTCCTCAGTGACATATCTATACTTAACTATTGCTAAACCCTGAAACTAAAAAGCCCCCCGACTGGTTAAGTGCGGGGGGCTTTTATAATGCTTTACGTATTTTTAAAGCACTAAGTAGCCCCCGCGGTAATAATAATCACCACGACGTTAATAAGGACTAGGTTTAGTGCGTTTGTAAGCATGTAATAAATACCAAAATTTGTTAATTTACGAAGGAATTGCAACTCCCCCGCTGTCTTTTTATATTAGTACCGCGATGAGAGTGCTAAGTCAACCTTAAAATCAATCTAAAAAAACACTCACCAATCAATTTTAAAGGCATAAAAATCCAATATATAAGCCTAAATAGATTAATTTTCCTAATATATGAAGCTATTGATATTTCATACCTCGTTATAACCAATTACTGGTTTGATTAATTTTTGACGAAATCACAATAACTCATTCTTTTTAAATCACCTCATTCAGGAAATGACTAGTTATCCTTAAGTGTTTCTTAAGTCTTGGACTCTACCATGCAGGTATTAAATTATTATTATTGAGTTCTCAATTTATGTTGGTAAGCCAATTTCTCAGCACAGGTTTTAAAAAGCGCTTCTACATTACCTGTAGCGCCAATACTTTTATCATCGCATTAGCATGTTATTACTGCTTAATCATCAATATCCCTTTTATGCATGGTGCATTTAACGCAATCACCACATTGCCCTCTTTTTCGTGGTTATTTTTACTCTCAGTGCCGTTACTGTTGCTGTGCTTATTAATTATTTTCTTTTCATTCTTATCTAGTCGCTGGCTACTCAAACCAATTAATTACATATTACTGTTAAGCTCGTGCGCCGTTCTTTACGGCACTTTAAATTATGGAGTGGTATTTGACTATTCTATGATTCAAAACACCTTTGAAACTGACGGTCATGAAGCGGCAAGCTATCTTAACTTGCAATTTATTATATTCTTTTGTTTGTTCGCCTTACTGCCGCTATTGGTTTTAATCAAAACCAAGGTTCGCTTTAGTCTGGTTAGCAAAGAGCTGGTGAGTCGTTGTAAACTGCTACTGGGCTGCTTTGCCTTAATCGCCGTAATTGTATTGAGTTTTTATGCCGACTATGCCGCTACCGGACGTAACAATCAATTATTAAAGAAAGAGTTAATTCCATTCCAATATTTAAGCAGTGGCTATAAATATATTCGCGATCAATGGCTGGTCTCTGACGAACCATTTCAAATTTTAGACCCAGCACCAGTACTAAGTGCATCACAACACACTCAAGTAACCGTTATCGTGGTAGGTGAAACAGCACGTGCTGAAAACTTTGCTTACCAAGGCTATACACGCGATACCAACCGTTTCACTCGACCTTTCAAAGTAACGTACCTGAACAATGTAGCGTCCTGTGGAACCGCAACAGCGGTATCGGTCCCTTGTATGTTCTCACAACAAAACCAAGCTGAGTTCTCACGTAACGAAGCTGATAACCAGCAAAACATTCTCGACATAGCTCAAAGCGCTGGCGCTGATGTGTTGTGGGTTGATAATAACAGTGGCTGTAAAAATGTCTGTAATCGCGTTACCAACATTACCATCAAGGTAGATAACTCTGCACTTTGTGAACAACAGCATTGCTATGACGAAGCGTTACTAGCACCACTTAAACGTAAACTAGCTAATTTAAGCCAAGCTAATACGGTCATTGTATTGCATATGATGGGCTCTCATGGACCCACTTACTTTCAGCGCTACCCAGATCAATTTAAGCAATTCACACCAACCTGCGACCGCAGTGATATACAAAACTGTAGCACTGAGCAGTTAGTTAGTACTTACGACAACACCATAGCGTATAGCGACTACGTAAATTCATTAATGTTAACCGAACTGAATAACTTACCTGACAATATTGATAAAACCTTTGTATATATTTCAGATCACGGTGAGTCGCTCGGCGAAAATGGCGCCTACTTACATGGCTTTCCGTATAGCTTTGCTCCTAGTGGCCAAACCCATGTCCCTATGTATATGTGGGCTGCCAAAGGCAACCAACGTATTACAGAAAGTTGCTTAAAGAGTGTTGATCAACAACAAGCTGCTTCTCACGACAATATATTCCATACATTAATCACTCTAATAGGCATCAAAAGTAAAGCCTATGAACAGTCTTTAGATTTAGTAAGTAACTGTAAAGCAATTAATAAAAAAGTGAAAAACAATAATGAATAATTCGAAAACGGTACTCAAACGCCAAGGACTACTACGCCTTTTATTTACCTTACGCCATACTTTCAATGGCTTAAAATGGATGACGCGATTTGAAGCTGCATTTCAGCAAGAACTCGCGCTATTTTTATTACTTGGAGTGTTTGCGTGGCTGGCGAATATTCCCACCAGCGATAAACTTATTTTAATTGCCAGCTTGCTGTTTGTACTATTCGCCGAGTTAGTCAATACCGCGATTGAAGTGGTGGTTGATCGTATTGGTACAGAACATCATGAACTCTCTGGGCTGGCTAAAGATATTGCCTCTGCCAGTGTATTTATAGCAATGATGATTAGCACACTGGTTTGGTGGGCTATTTTATGGGCATAACTGATAAATTTAGTCTTGCGCAACTACAAAATAGACTCGGTCCATATTGGGTATTGCTAACATTTTTTAGTTTATCGCTAACTATGTTAACCCTGGCTCGTTTTAGCTTAAGTGTATGGCAAGGTGAGCGAGTATTTAGCTCTCATGCTTGGCTAAATATTTTTGTTGGCGGCTTGCGCGTTGATACGGCTACCTTAAGTTATATTTTAATGCCGGCATTGTTGTTGATAATTATCAGCACATTAGTCTCTAAACAGCAGCTTATTCGTGGCATCATTAAATACTATTTATTGCTAATGACCGCGTTGCTGATCTTCTTTGAAGTGATCACTGCGACCTTTATTAGTGAATATGATTTTCGTCCAAACCGCTTATTTATTGAATACTTAATATACCCAAAAGAAGTCTCTCGCATGATTTTTGCGGGGTATAAAATAGAGGTATTCACCACTTTATTATTCTTGATCGTTGGGGTAAAACTGGCTACAAAAGTTTTTACCAGCCAATGGCGTAGCCACTGTCAGTTGCCAATCATAAAACACTCCTTATTGGTGATTAGCTTACTGTGCTTAACCGTTCTAGGTGCACGTAACTCACTAGGTCATCGACCGTTAAACCCTGCAATGGTGGCATTCTCAACTGATCATTTACTTAATGATCTTAGTCTTAACTCGTTGTATAGCGTAGCCTTTGCAATTAAACAACTCAGTAATGAAAAATCAAGCCAAGACTTTTATGGCACCATGGCCGAAGAGGAATTATTAGCCTTAGTACGCGCGAGTATGCAAAATGAGCAAGCTGTTTTTAACGATGCCAGCGCACCAACCAAAACCTTTCATCAAGCGGCGTATCAAGGGAAGCCCAAAAACTTAGTTATCATTTTGCAAGAAAGTTTAGGAGCACGTTATGTGGGTACTTTAGGCGGCTTACCTTTAACCCCTAATATAGATAAACTTTATCAGCGAGGTTGGGGGTTTGATAATCTATACGCCACGGGCACACGCTCAGTTCGCGGTATAGAAGCGGTTATTACTGGATTTACCCCCACCCCTTCTCGCGCAGTAGTAAAGCTTGATAAATCGCAACGTGATTTTTTTACCATTGCTGACTTTTTAAGCAAACAAGATTACCAAACCCAGTTTATTTACGGTGGTGAAAGCCACTTTGATAATATGCAAAGCTTCTTTTTGGGTAATGGTTTTCAACACATTGTAGATAGTAATGACTTTGCCAATATTGATTTTAATGGGTCATGGGGTGCATCGGATGAAGACTTATACAACCAAGCAGATATAGAACTCACCAAGTTGCAGCAGCAAGGGCAGCCATTTTTTAGCTTAGTATTTTCCAGCTCTAACCATAGCCCGTATGAGTTCCCTGATAATAAAATTGCACTTTACGATAATGAAAAACAAACTCGCAATAATGCAGCAAAATATGCCGATTATGCGCTAGGCACCTTTATCGAAAAAGCAAAGCAATCAAGTTACTGGGACGATACCGTCTTTATAGTGATTGCTGATCATGACTCGCGCGTATCGGGGGCAAGTTTAGTACCAATTGATCACTTTCGTATTCCTGCGGTTATTTTTGGTAAAGGTATCAATGCCAAGCGTGATCATCAGTTGGCTAGCCAACTTGATATTCCGACGACATTATTATCATTGATTGGAGCCAGTGGTGAACATCCGATGATAGGTCGCGATCTTACGCAGCCAATCGCAGATAATAAACAACGCGCAATGATGCAATACGATAAAAACTTTGCCTACATAACCGGTAATAGTGGCCAAGGTAATAAGGTCGTAATTTTACAACCACAAAAACCAGCAACCACTTATATATACACACAAGATAAATTAGTGCCCACCAGCAACGACCCACAATTGGTGAAAAAAGCACTGGCACATGCCAATTTAGGTAATTTAGCCTATCAAAAGAGTTGGTATCATTAATCTATAAGCCTTGCTAAAGTAGCAAAGCGAACATGTTATTTAATTGAGTTAAGATCATGAAGATACTCGTAATCGAAGATTCTGAACCGCTTAGACGCAGCCTAGATGTAGGCCTTAATAATCTCGGTTTTACCGTGGACGGTACCGGTGATGGTTCACACGGTTTAAGCATGGCACTGTGTGGCGACTATGATTTAATCATTCTCGACTTAATGCTACCAAGTGTTGATGGCATGAGTATTCTCAAGGCACTGCGTAGCAGCTCGAGTCAAACTCGGGTATTAATTTTATCTGCTCGCTCTGAAGCACAAGACAAAATAAACGGCTTAATGAAAGGTGCTGATGATTATCTAACGAAACCGTTTTCGTTTGAAGAACTACATGCCAGAGTACTGGCGCTGTCTCGGCGAGGCCAATTACAAAACCAGCAAAACACACTCAGTGTAGGAGAATGCGTGTTAGATTTGAGCTTAAAAACACTGCATTATCAGCAGCAGCCTATAAACCTTACTCGCAACGAATATAAAATCATTGAGTGCTTATTTAGTGCCAAAGAACGGGTATTAGGCCTTGAGATGATCAGCGAAGCCGTGGTCGGCCAATTTGATATGCTGTCAAAAAATGCGCTAGAAGCGCATATTTCAGCGATCCGCAAAAAAGTACGGCTGCTCGGCGGCGAACTACCAATTAAAAATAAACGTGGATTTGGTTATGTCGCCTCTCAAAACTGAGCTGCCAAAAACTAAACGTCACTCTATCAAGCGTAAACTAGTCAATAATATTAGTGCCGTACTATCGATTATTCTGGTTACTATTTTTTTAACCGTCGATTTGAGTGTTGATTCTTGGGTTGAAAATCAATTTAATCAATCTTTAACTAATAAATCTAATTATTTAAAAACCTTAGTAAAAGATCATAATGGCAAACTAGAATTTGATTTTGCTGGCGAGTTTATGTCTGAATATGAGCAGGCCAATGCCAGCGAATTTTATCAGCTATGGCACGAACAACTGACGTTTGAAAAATCAGATTCATTGCAACTATATCAAAATATTGATTTACCCAATTTAGCTATCCCCATTAACGAATTTAAAATTATTGATTACACTCTGCCTAACGGTGAAGAGGGTCGCGCTATGATCAGCCACTTCATTGCCCAGCAAGAAAATGAAGCAGCGCGCGGCAGCGGTCATTTTAAGACCATGGTTTTAACTATCGCCGCTCCTATTTCATCATTAAATAAAGTATTACTGATCATTGATGTGGTTTTTATTCTGACCTGCATTATCGCAGTTTTTGGAGTACGTTATTTAGTCACTCGAATCGTTAACCGTGGCCTCTTTCCACTGAACAACTTAAATGAACAAATAAAATTACTCGATATCACTGGCGCCTCACAAACTATCAAAAGCGACTTTCAAGTAGAGGAAATTGAACCTATTCGTAATGAGCTGAATAAATTTATTACCACCAATCAACAGCTCTATCAAAATGAAAAACGCCTAACCAGCGACATCGCACATGAATTAAAAACACCAATTTCTGAGCTGATCAGCTTGTCGGAAGTGGCACTGCGTTACCCTGATGATGAGCGTATTAGCGCCACATATACCAGCGACATTTTGGCTATATCACAGCGTATGAAAACCATCGTCAATAACTTACTGCTATTACAACGCGCTGGTAGTAGCGCTGTAGAGCTCAATTTAGAAAGCGTTAATTTAAGTGACTTTATTACGCAATTAAGCAATGAACTGCAGTTTAAACATGCCGATATTGAGCAGCGCTTACAGCTAGATGTTGCAACTGAGCTGATGATCACCGCTGACCGATTTTGCCTGCATACCATTTTATCTAACTTGCTCGATAACGCATTGTTTTATGGGCTTAGCACCCAACCTATCAACTTACAGGTCGAACAAACTAAATATCACACCACAATCACGCTATGCAACGCTTTAGCTAAGCCTTTAAGTGAACAACAACTTGAGGCTATTTTTGATCCCCTTTACCAGCTTGATAGCTCACGAACGAATAACCAACGCCACGGCTTGGGGCTAGCGATAGTTAACAGTTTATGTAATCTCAATAACTTTACCATCAGCGCAAAAAACAAGCCAAACTCTCGCTTAGCATTAATTTTAACGTTACCCAATTAAGCGTATTGGTTTAATATGGATATATACCCAACCAATAAGGACAATTATGAACCTCACTCAGCGTATTAGCAGTTACTTTATTTTATCCCTTTTACTGTGTATTAGTTTTGCTAGCCACAGTGAACCTGGGTTGTGGCAAATAGAAAAAAATGGCGTTAAATCATATTTGTTTGGCACTGTGCATGTCGGTGATGCCACTATGAAAGGGCTACCTAAAAAAGTAACCGACGCGCTTGATGCCAGCGATCAAGTAATTGTTGAAGTCGATGTTAGTGCAATCAGCCCGATGGAAATGCAGCGCCGCTCTATGCCATTTATGATGCTAAAAAACGGTAATACTCTACAAAGCGAATTATCTGAGCAAAACTATAAAAAGCTTCAGCAATACTTCAGCAACAAATCAATTGATATAGCGATGTTTAATAACCTAGCTCCATGGGCCGTAATGGTTACTATGCTGCAAATGGAATTTCAAAATATTGGTTTTTCTGATCAATATGGCATTGATAAACAAGTGCTTGCCTATACAAAAGCGAACAATATACCGGTTGGCGAATTAGAAACGCTCGAATATCAAATGGAGATGTTTAATAATCTATCGTTGTTAAGTAACGAAATGATTGAAGAAACGTTTGAACAGCTTGCCGATGTTGAAACCTACTTTATAACCTTAGTTAATGCATGGAAAAATGGCGATATGGCCACCTTAACTAAGTACTACAATGAAAGCTTTGATGACAGCAACTACGGTGAGATCAGCGAACAAGTTATGCTGATTGAACGTAACAATAATTGGATAAAAGAGCTCACACCTCGCATTGGTAAAGAAAAACTATTTATCGCCGTAGGCGCCCTGCATTTGCCAGAACAACACGGTTTATTAAAGCAGTTTAAAAACCAAGGTTTTACAGTAACTCGCCTGTAATTACTCACGAAAAGACAACTCACCTGCTTGGCTAGTAATAGCCAAGCGGTTATAGGTATCAATGCAAAAGCGGCTATAATTTTTGACAAGCTTTTGCAAAAAACTCTTACTTAAAACGCTGTTATGGCATTTATTTAGCAATAAACTCACCACTTTCTGCAAGTATTTTTTCAAATAATTCTATTGCACTATGGCTCTCTTCATCCGATCCCCATTGAGATGCCTCACCCCAAATAACTCCCCACTCATCAGACTAAATACTTATATCTGACAACCGTGACGATTTATCTGAATGTGTTACACATAAATAATTTCCATCAAATTCGATAGTGAAGCTATGCTTAGAAAAAGCAGATTCACATGCAGCTCTAAAATCAGCAGACTCTGGCGGTGAAAAAAACTCGATATGCTTCTTTGAGCTTCCCTGTTTATGAGACACTTTATATTCTTGCATATTATTGATGCCTCAAGCAGCTATGGTACATATTTCTGCCATAGCTGCTCAAATTCTTGTTTTGAGATACTTATTCCCTGAAATTCAACATCAGAGTTTATCTCCTCTAGTTGCGGCACTTCAACAATACCGAGCATCGTATTTTCGGTGTGGGTTTCACCCGAAGCAAATCCAAGCTTTCCATTACGACAAAACTCAAGCTTGCGGAGTTCAAAATTATCATCACCAATTTCGGATACGAGACGAAACGGCTCATCTTCAAGGTCATGTATCCACTCGACATCAATGTATCTCATATTTATCTCCAATAGCGCCATCACCCGCCAACTAGCTGACCTCGGGTGATCACCCTGCTATATTTTTTATGTGTCTTGAGGGACATCATCCCAATCTAATTGTTTATCAAGACACCAGCTTAGCGCTCGACGGCGCTCCATGATTATGCTCATATTAAAATTATCATGGGGGTCATTATTAAGTTGGTAATGCCTACAACTCCACATAGCTCGATAATATACATCTCTCATTTTATATATTTCTTCAAACGAGCGGATTTTAATATCTTTCGTAAACTTTTCTGGGCCTTCTTCTTGCTGTAGATCCGGGCAGTAGTCGATCATATCGTCCGGTATTGGGTATGGAAAACTGAGGTCATCGAATTTATTCATAACCCAAATCAACGCCCAGAGTGACTCAAGATACCAATGTAAATTGATTTTATCTTGCTCACTTATGTTTTCTTGGGATTGTGTAAGAATAGTTTTCTCAACGTCTGACAAGTGTTCAGCTAGTTGGTTTTCATCGATATAGTTTTTTATGAAGTCAATTGGGGCGTTGAATGCAATATTGATCATTGCATTCATAATCAGTGCTCTATTTATGATCTCACTATCTGATCTCATCTGTGAGATATCATAGACAGGAAGCCAATCACAAATTTCCCCATCAAAACTTGAAACAATAGTTTCGCTTTCTTTTTTAATTGCTTGAGTATCCATAACCTCTCCCTAATTTTCCCTAAATATAACAAGCCTGTAAAATTGCTCGTTTTAAATTTATTGCCATTGATGTATCAACCATAGCTGAGCTCATATGTATTAGTGGCTAACTCAATATTCACCAGAAATAATTAATTCACTTTGCGATTTTACGACTATGAAAGCAACCGAGTTTTGCTTACTTTTGAAACCAACAGAACAAATAGCCATACTACCTAAGCCACATGTCACTTCAGGATATTGTTCGCTGATGGAAGTTTCACCTTCTTGGTTTGGCACTAGCTGCCAACCACTGTTTAAAAACTCACGTTTAACTACTTCATAGCTTTTTCCTTTATACTGAGAAAAATCTAATTCATCAGCATGCAAAACCGCATTACTGCTGAATATTAAAGCAAACAGGCATGCAAACTTAAATTTCAAATATACAGCCTAAACTTGTTAAAGGCTGACTTCGTAGCCATGTTCGGTTATCAGTAGTGATAGTAAGCCCTCTAATTGCACATCAGTTTTTGGGATAAACGTTACATCGCCTGCATCCGAATCGTGATCAAGCGTTAGTTCTTGGCCCAAAAAATTGTAAACTCGACTAAATACCCCAAAAGGTAGAAATACAGATTCATCTTTTAACTCACAGAATGAGTCTAATATGAGTTGTGCATTTTTATATGCAGCATACCCATTAGGATCGATGTCGTAGTCTGGTAATACCGATGCCCGCAAAAATCCTGACATTTTATATTTTCGTAATTTATTGCTCATAGGCTCTTAACGCGAAGCTTTTAATAAACAGTTCGAAATTTTTCATTGTAATTATCTTCATGCCCACGTCACGCAGTCAGTGTCAAATAATCACTTATTAGCTACCTAATCGAGATAAATAGTTTCTTGCACATTCACCGACGAAACGCCGGCCAGGATTAGTGCCAGCAATCCAGTCCTCAATGGGAAAAAGATCAAATAGGCCGACTTTCACAAGCGTTGGCACAGCAAGTTCTAGCTCTTTCTCTACTAGCTCTCGCTCGCCAGCATTATAAAGATTAATGTTATATAACATTGTTGCCACGGTTCCTGTCTGAACCCGACTCCCATCTTTTAAATGAACTGAAGGTAAAACCTCCCCGTCCTTAACTACTTTCTGATTTACAGTAGCCAGCTGTTCTGTATTTTCGACATTAGTTTTCATTCAGGATAACCCTATTTCAAGTAGTTAACGAACTTGTAGAATAACGCAATTTTATTTTTATTTATTTCTCAACCATAGCCGAGTTGCTATTTTGATTCAATCGTTTGCTGATTTTCTACTTTGATCGCTATTACCATAATTGATTTCAAAATGTGAATGACCGAAAATTCGTATTTTTCGAATTACTGACATTTACCTGTCGTTTGCCATTTAAATGTTCACAATCCCCTCATGTGATACTGGCTATGCTACAGCACCATGCCCCTGTGTAGATTATCAGTTGCAACTAAACTCTTTGCTAACAAGCCTATGCGATACTCAAGTGATTGACTTTACTCATTAAATAAAAAACATTCTGATATTAAAATGGGGTCTTAATCTCTTCTCATATACCGCTTTTAAATAACTGCCATTTGGACATTAACTTACTCTTTTTTGAGTTTATTTGCCTAACGTACTGGCTACTGCTGTACATAAGAATAGTTAAAAACCATAACGTTAAAGATGTATGGGGTAACGTCAGAATAAAGCGTTTCCCCCATATTCAACCGACGACATGTTCGGTTTAGTTAAGATCCGATATGATCCGCTTGAGAGCATCGAGTTCAACTTTATCATTTCGTTGTTCCCAAGCATTCATAATATCTGCAACAGCCAACCCATGTTCATCAGCCAATGCAGAGCGTAACGCCCAAGCCACTAGATGATTGGGGTTTTTCCAACCGTCATATAAATCATAAATATGATGATCTGATAAAAACACTTGTGATCCGCTACTGTTGGTCATCACAAACCAATCACCAACTGGGTCAGAGCCTAATGAAAATAACTCATCGTCACGTTCAAAGTCATCCAACTCTTCTCTGAAGTTAAAACCAATCATATCCTGTCTAAAAGGCCATAAAAACGGAAACTTGCCGCTCGAAACAAGCTGGAAATAGGCTTCAATCCAAGAATGCCATTGCGGTGAAATAATCGTTTTACATCGAGATACTACTTCCTCTTTTAATACAACCGGTGAAATATAGTCTAACTCTTTCAACGCTTTGCATTCTTCAAGAAACTGGACTGGAAAATAGTTATCGGGGATCGGATTAGTAATAATTTCGAGTAATTGTTCTTCGTTCACTTAATTTTCCTATTTAAATAATACAGATGGAGTCTCATCAATAACTGATGACACTAGTAATTAAAATACCTTGCATAGAGCACATAAAAAGCACATAGCAGATGGCCTCAGTAATAAATACTTTAACGTTTATAGCTGGGGGTTTCTAATTTAATTGGATGAGTGTTTTTTGAAATCCACTTAACAGCATATTGTTGCAGCTGAGTGGTCTCATCCATTAACAGCTCCATATCGGAAACTAGATTACTTAATGCAGCAATTTCTTTTTCTTCCAATGAATTGTGTGAAGCAATATGCTTAAGATAAGCATTGCACATTTGCCGGTATGCGCGATCCCAATTAACACCACCATTACCATACAGCTCATCAGTCACTCGCCCTGCGATACGAATAACTTCACCTTGTACGGTTAATGCTGCGCCTTTAGGCGGGACTAAATAATCCCAAAGGTTATCGTATGTTTGCTCCCAAGTATCACCAACTAACTCAATAGCTGACTGTCCGTCGTGAAGCAAACGCGTTGCCACAGGCGTTACACCATATAAGCGATACAAGTTATTTAAGGCGTGACTGTACTCATCTACACTATCTTTATTAAAGTCTTCTCGCATAAACTCGAACTTATCGCCAATAGCGGTCACCAATTCTTGCATTTTAGGCGTAATTTCTACGCCATAACGAACGAATAGCTCTGTCATATCAACCATACTGGGAATATCCAAATTGCCGCAGCGCTGCAAGCTGTATTCTAATGGTGTTAAGTCATATTCATTTTTAACGTTAATATCCGCACCGGCCGCAAGCAATACTGCCGCATTGTGGACGTTATGAAAGGTTACTGCGCTATGCAGTGGCGTATTGCCCGCTTTACTTTGAAAATTTACGTCCGCTCCCATTTGAATAAGAACGTCCAAGTTCGAGTGTATAGCGCCTGCTCTAAGGTGTAGCGGCGTATTGCCATAGGTATTTAAATAATGCAAATCCGCGCCATTATCAACAAGCCACTTTGACAACTCATCGGGACAATGACTAAACCCTAGTGCCGATACCTTACCGTAGCCGCTGTAAGCATCCAGCTCGCATTTGTCAAAAATAGTGATAAGAGTCGAGAGATTTTCTTTTTTGATCAGCTCATCAAAATTCTTGGGAAGTGTTTTTCTTTTTCGTGCCATGGTTACGTACTCTATCCTTTGTATATAACATATTCACTGTGCGCTAAGTGAACTGGGGGTCTATATTTTATATAATATCCCGAAGACTGATATGGCTTATTTTAGAGGCGCTATTATACAAAAATAATTTCCCTATAGATCGGTGTTTTTAACAGACAAACGGTAATTCCCCCATTTTTAATGGAGGCGAGCTGTAGAATCACTCGTTTTTAATTTATTGTTATTGATGGTTCAACCATAACCGAGTAGCTATTTTGCTCCCCCCTCATTTACTGCTCATTCATTACTCTTTGTGCAAAAAAATTAGTGAATTATTCACAATAAGGTTAAGAGACGCTGCGCTTTAGAGGAAGTAGATGAATTTGTTTATTGATTTAGAATTGACCATCACTATATAAAAACAGTCAAAAAGAACACTATTGCCAGAGTTAAGGCTCATATGTGTTATGTGTTGCCACGCTCCGCTGTCAAAGATGAGCTTTCATCCAACCTCTCGAAGTCATATTTAACCTTAGATACGACAAACAAGTCACACTGAACAACTGCCGCATCATTTAAATTAAAAAGGACATAATTATGCCCTTTAGTTAAAGAGCTTTTATAAATAATCCCGTCATACCCTTTCGATTTAATAAACTCTGATATTATTTGCGTCGGCGCATATTCTGATTTGGAATCAGATTCCGTTACAGGCCAAGAAAAAGCAATATCCATCGCAGCCCACACAGCGTCAATTTTCTGCTCAATAGAAGGTTCGTCGATGTAAAAATATGGGTACTGCTCGGCCTCAGCAGTCTCCGAAAAATCTATCAACTTCATATCCTTTGTCAAATGCAATTTAGCGATTGTTACGGGTAATCCAGGCCAAGGCCTCACTTCGTGTACCGCAGTTTCTGCATCTGCTGCTACATATAAACAAGGGTTCCCTTTTAAGTTCGCTCTCCCCTCTGAGGGGCTATTGCTCAAGGGTTTCATTCGCTTGAATGAATAAGGAATACGCTTATCAACATGGAACTCTTGTTCTGCACTATCAGTAGCCTTTTCCTTATCGCATCCAGTTTGTGCACGCCATACCACAGAACCAGATTTCAAGGTTTTAATCCTGTCATTACAAGTGTCATTAATTGAATTTAGAAATTCACTCGACTCATGATCTAAAGTGTAGTGCAACTTAGAGCACGCTTTTTTAGAAAAGTCAGAATAGCTTAACCAAGATTTGAAGCTCATTCATACTCCTTAGTTTGTAGTAACACATAACACTTACAACAAGCAGTTTTGTGACGTTCTTCCACAAAATTATTCTACTACTAGCATCTAAATCAGGTGAATATTATATTCTTGGCCAGCAATTATCACCAAAATACCTGAATACATGAGATGGTCTATCAATTTTGATAAATGTAACCTGAGCTGCTACTTCCATTGAGCTATCCTTGTCATATAAAAATTTAATCAAAGAGCACGTTCCTCTTTTATACAAAAGGCGCGTTCTCTTATTTACATTACTCATTAATAACAAATTATGTAACTGTTTGCTATCCATATACCCAAACCACCTCTAGATGCAGAATTCAGCGTTTCATAGGGGGTTTAGAGTTACTTTGCAAGAATGGCTGTTGGGTTTCGTTGCACTCAACCCAACCTACGGCGATAAATTTAACGCCGAGCTGCTCTGGTTTTTCCTAGCGCCTGGCCCCTAAAACCTAGAACCTTTTCCTTACCTAAAATCTGCCATATCTAAATAGTGCTCTATCCCGGTAATTTTATCTTTCGCATGGTGGTTTACATAAATTACTGTGCTACTGCCTGCAGCGCATATTTTTTCGATTAATAGTAAAACACGCTGCCGATTGGCTTCATCAAGCCCCAAACATGGCTCGTCTAAAATCAGTAATGTGGGGTGTTTTACCATAGCGCGGGCAATCAATAGCATGCGTTGGTCACCAAAAGACAGTTGCGTAAATGGGGTGTTTTTTAACTCACTCAAACCTAATAATGCTAACCATTGTATGGCGATATCAAGCTGAATTTGAGTTGGCTTTTGATACAAGCCAATGCTGTCGTAAAAGCCTGATACTATGGTATTAAGCGCCGAAATACTAACCCGATATTCCATATGCAAAGCATTCGAAATATAGCCAATATGCTGCTTAATTTGCCAAATACTTTCACCACTGCCGCGTTGATAGCCAAACACTTTAATATCATTGTTATAACACTGCGGATTATCGCCAGTGATTAAGTTAAGCAGGCAGGTTTTGCCGGAGCCGTTTTGACCACTGAGCTGCCAATGCTGTCGTGCTTTGATTGTCCAATTTAAGTGGTTAAAAATAACCTTACCGCTATAACTGACGCTGGCATTTTGCAATCGTACTAACTCAGGCTCATTAAACTCTGGGGCACTGTGTGCCACATCTTTGCTAGGAATCGTTAAATCAGTTTGTTGTAGGTGTAATAATTTAAATAAATCATCGCGCTGCTTAAGGTCAGGAGTTGCTAGTTGCTGTTGTAATTCGCCATTTTTCACATAACCATAATGCGTAATAAATACGGGGATTTCATCTAACCGATTAACCACAAAGACCATGGTCATGCTGGCACTTAGTTCGATTAATACGCTACGTAATAGCTCAACGCTTTGTACATCCAAACCGTCAAACGGTTCATCAAGCACAATCAGTTCGGGCCGATTACTCAGTGCTTTAATTAACATTAGTTTACGTGTTTCCCCGGTTGAGAGTGCGCGCAAACGTTGCTTAAGCAATGTCTCAAAAGCAAACCCTGTAATTAACTGCTGGCATAGCTGTTGATCAAAACATGGGCTTGATTGCTGATAAATCAGCTCTGACACCAATTTAGGGCTAGTTTTACCATCGGTGATGTCGTCTTGATCAGCTAATAACTCAGCGGTAATCAATTGCTTTTGCAGATCTGAAGAGACTATTTCTGTACGCTTAAAATCACAACTTCGTGTACCACTGACAATATTAGCTTGATCGAGTAATACTGCTGTTATGGCTGATTTTCCTGCTCCGTTACCGCCAAGCAGCACCCAATGCTGAGCGCTCTCAACCTGCCAAGTTAGCTTACTTACGAGAAAACTTTCGCGTTCATTAGTACCAAGGTTAGCCGTCACATTATTGAGTTTAATTGACTGCACAGCGATCCTTTTTAGCTCTTAAATTAATTAGTTTGAAAATACATGACTTTTATTAGCATGGCTATAGAATAAAATTCACGCGGTTTAAACCTTTTTAAATC
Organism: Pseudoalteromonas sp. SG43-6; assembly: GCF_014164365.1. Taxonomy (NCBI): domain Bacteria; kingdom Pseudomonadati; phylum Pseudomonadota; class Gammaproteobacteria; order Alteromonadales; family Pseudoalteromonadaceae; genus Pseudoalteromonas; species Pseudoalteromonas sp. SG43-6. The sequence goes on along the minus strand of NZ_JACJEZ010000012.1, from coordinate 11,607 downwards.
TGCTAACGTCTAATCTATAAAGCCATTAACAACGAGTAAAAATAATGAATACACTTAGTATCTCTAGTTTAGCCGTAATCTTATTAACTAGTAGTTTAGCTGCTCATGCTGAGCAAAAAATTGAACAGACCTTTGATGTCACTGCCAAGCAGGCATTGGCGATCAACGTGCCCGTTGGCAGCCTAGAACTTAGCACCCATCAAGGTAACCAAGTAACCGTGTCGATTGAGCTAAAAGCGAAAAATGATAATTGGTTTAGTGATGATGTTGCACTTGAAGATATCACTTTAAAAAATCAACAAAGTAGCGATAAGCTGAGCCTCTCGATTGATAATGACGATGTGCAACAAAGCTGGCTAGTAAGTATACCAACAACCATGGCGATAGATTTAGAGCTAGGTGTGGGCGATATTGAAGTAAATAATTTTGCTAATACTGCCAGCATCGATGTCGGTGTGGGCGCGGTGCGGATCAGCAGCGCGTTAGCTGACTATCAAACGATCACTCTAGATAGTGGTGTTGGCGACACCAAAATAGCAGGCATGAAAAATGATGCTAAACATAGCCGTAAGCTGGTCACCTCAACTAGTAAATATAACGGTGACGGCCAATACCGCATTAACGTTGAAGTCGGTGTAGGTGATATTAAAATCAGCCACTAAAATTATCAGCCCTCGTTAAATACATTCATGAGGGCTTTTTTAATATCCGCAACCGAAAATGGTTTATAAACATGTACATTAGAGCCAAGTTCATAAGTTCGCTCTAAATCACTTGGCGCAGTGTTGGCGGTGATCACAATGATCGGAACCGTTGAATTTAGTTCTTGGCGGATGATATCTATCGCTTGAAAGCCATCCATCACCGGCATGTTCAAATCCATAAAAATCACATTAAACTCACTTTCAGTAATTTTTTGTGTTGCTATTAAACCGTTTTCAGCCACTTCAACGGTGTAATTAAGCTCGGTTAAAATTCGTGATAAAATTGTTGCGTTTAATAAATTGTCTTCCACAATTAAGCAATGCAGTTGTGCGGGTAAGTTGCCTTGATTCGTTAGTAGTGCAGCTTTAGATAATGGCAAACGGATCTTAATCTGTGCACCATGCGGTATGACATCTTTAAACTCAACGCCGCCTTGCATAGCACTGACAATATGTTGCACACGTGCCAAACCGGTTTGTAAGCCCTGAAAGTCATTGCTCTGTTCTATACTATGATGATTTAAATATGGATAGCATTGAGCAAAACCAACGCCGCTATCAGCGACCACTATTTTAATATGACCATCTTGGTAACTAACGGATATTGAAACCTGCCCAGTGCTAGTAAATTTAATGGCATTACTAAGTAGCTCGGTAATGATTTGCTGCAATCGTAAATGATCAAACTCTGTATAGCGATCTAACTCAGGACTGAGTTTTACTTCAAACTTTAACTGTTTGTTATCACAGGCAAACTGAAAAGGTGTAATAGCCGACTCAAGCGTGGTTATTAAATTACGCTTGATAAATTTTAACTGCCATTGCCCAGTATTAAACTGCTGTAGTTCATGTAACTCATCCAGCATACTTACAATCCTGCTGGCACAATATTTTGCTTGTTTTTGCAATGCTTGCTGAGATTCTGATAGCTGAAGTTGCTCAATCGAGTCTATCAGCCCTTGTAGCGGTGTTCTAAATTCATGACTTGCCCGTGCGATAAAGCGCTCTTTATAAGTGCTTATCTGCTCTGCTCGCAACTTTTGTTGTTGGTATTTATTAATCGCAGCGATAATTTGCAGCTCCATAGGCTGAAATATAAATTTCAGCTCAATGAATAGCAACACTAAAGTTAATAGCCAAAAAGCCAGCTCTAGGTTGGACAGCACTCGGGTTTTGAACTTTGCTTGTTGTTCAAATAGCGAGACTGCACCATCAAGCTCCTTGAGCAAGCGTTCAACCTCTGCAACTGTAAATCGCTTTTCTACTTTGCTTACACTAGGATCATTTAACAGTTGCTGCACTTTAGCCAAATACGCTAGCGACGTTTGCGCAAGATTAATCGGTGACGAAAAATAATAAGCAACCAACTCGTCGTCTAAATATAAATAATCGCCATTAGAATGCTGTTGCACTAAAAATTCATGCCCTGCTCTAAACTCTGCGCTCGCTTTAGCTAATACATTACGATGTAATTTAATATTGCTACCAATCTCAGTAACCATGGCATTACTATGCCAAGCGATTTTTTGTGACAACATCCGCTGCTTACCTGCAACATTGATAATATGAGCATCGTCTTTTTGCACAAAAAACATAAACTGAATAAGCAAAGCACTCGCGCTCGAGAGAATCGCTATCGCTAATAACGCCCAACGATAGCGCGACCGAATATTAGCAATAATTTGAATCATAATAGGCCCTATTATTTTTTAATAAGTGTAGACCAAAGGGGATAAAGTGACACTTTACGCAATGATATTATTAAAAAAATAAACCCCGCTTAAATGCGGGGTTTATCAGTTTTGGTTTAATAATTACCGATTTTCTAAACGATTATAATCAAACAAACCGTATTCAACACCACCGTATTGTTTGGCAACTTTGTGCAAAATATCACTGTATTGCCAAAATTGCGGATGTGTTCGGCGAATTGCAAACTGACTCTTTAATGCTCTGTAATCGGCTTCTATTTGCATCAATGGTAGTTGCTCGGCAAATGATGCAAGTTGTTGTGGATTATTCAAATACCAAATTGTTTCAGGGTAATCACCAATGAAACCAGGCACAATGGTGACGGTATCTTCTGCATAAGCGCGCTGCCCTTCCTCGTTCAATAAACTAGAAATATTATAATGGGCATTGTGATGGATCATGGTATACGCTTGATGCTCTGCAGCACCGTCTTTCACTAATATAAAAGAGATTTGCGGCAGTAAATTAATTGCTTTTGCAGGCATATTATTTAACTGCTGTAACGGCTCTGGTACTTGTGTGTAATCAAAGCGCGGACTTAACACCGGTTTTAGCGTTTGTTTAATTAAGCCATATAACTCGTGTTGTTGATCCTGTGTTTTGTAGTCAATCCCTGTTGGCTGACTAAACTCATCACCACTTTCAAAGAAATTAGTTAAACTCGGTGGTGCTTTACGATACCAGTTTGCTTTTAACTCTTTACGCTGAGGCTTAGGTAACAGTGCTAAAAAGTTTTGCTCGCCTTCTAGACGCAAAAAATCCATGTATAAACGAGTGATCAACTGATGGCCAACATTACCGTAGACATCAAACCCGGCAACTAATAAATAATGTATCCGCTCAAACAGTGCGTAATCTAATACCCACATGGTTTTTGGCTCTTGGCCAATAAAACCTTTAACCACAGTCGCACTATCAAAATGGCGGAAAATAGTCAGAGCAGCATTATCATTCACCTCGTCACCACGCCATAATAGGTCGGTGGTTAGGTTTTCACCATTTTTGAACATGCTATTTGCCAACGTTGCCTTGGCTTTAAGGTAAGTATTCTGACGTTTGGCATATTTGACCCAGCTAGAAATAGGTAAAGCGTTGCTTTCTTCAGCCGCTGGCAATGCCAAGGCATCTTCATGTTGTAGCAGCATTTCACCCACTTCTGGCGTTGCCGCTTTAGCTGGATCAGCAAATGCCACCCAAAAATGATCATTAATAACATTTAACGCTATTTGACCACGACAAACAGGCCCTTTAATAAAGCCCATAATGATTAATTCAGCTTCATCTAACATAAATTGATATTTAGATTTAACCGGCATGGCGGCAAACACTTTAAATGGGTTGGATGCTATTTCTGGCAAGTAACTTGGCATGCTGTCAACGTGATAATCTGGCGCAATAAACTGGCTGTACAAGCGCGCTAATTTACTGTCATTCAGTGCCAGTGGTAAATGCGTTTTTGCCAAAATAGTCGAACGATCATGCATTAAGCGATAATACACCCGCTCCACTTTAGGGTCATCGTAAGGGCGGCGGGTATTTATTAACTCAATGTCCTGCCCTGGTGGGGTACTCGAACGCACCAATTTAAAAAAGCTTTTTTCATCATCTTGAACAAAATAAATATGTGCTAAATACCAATGTTCAAACACATAACGTGCTGTTAATTGATACTTTAAATCGTCTTGATTTAAAAAGCTCTCCCAGCGTTGTGCTTGAGCTAAAGCAGCTTTGCTTGGCGGTTTAATATGCGCCATTTTACCGCCCTCTTTAAGCCACTTTTCAAGGTGCTTAAATTCAGTACGCGAAATACCAGGTAATCCATATGGCATCCCGGAATGAGGTTGGCTGTTGGCAAGGCTGTCAAATTCTCCTATAGTGGCGCAGCTTTGCGAGCGATCTAAAGAAAAATCAAACTCATCACCTAAGATCTCATCATTTGGTAGCGGTGAGCTCATTTTTAACACTAAACTGTTGTACAACACGCTACCGGCAAGATTTGCTTGCTCTGTTTGCGCTCGTTCATTCAATACTGGGGTAAAGTCTTTATCACGCCACTGGCTAGTATTCGTTGCATCAAAAAGTAAGCGGCTGGGAGTCGATGCTAATAAACGAGTACCATTGTAAACACGTTCCTTACTTAGGCCGCGGTCAATTCCTTCTGGAGATGAAAGTTTCAGTTGGCATGGTGCATCATAGCAGCCATGACAAACCACACAACGACTCTCGAGCACAGGTTGTACATGCTGTAAAAACTCAGCACCGCTACCTGAGTTATGTTCAACCATACGCTGCTGTGTTTGCTCTGGCCCGAATAGCTCATTGTAATGAGCGGCACCTAAATAAGCGCAGCCACTGAGCACAACAATTAGTGCACTCAGCAAAAAAGACTTTCTCATCGAATTATTCGTCCTCATCGCCCAAGTCAAACGTCGGCATCATATCCATTTGTGGGGACACAAATGTTTGCTCTGATTGGGTATCGAGTACTGCGCTCAATAATGGTCCACGCGTTAAAGTTAGCTGTGCTTGATGTGCATTGCTTGCTAAGTCTGCAAACGCCGGGTTATGGGCTTCTACAATATAATCTGAAATAGTAATAGCAATGCTGCTATCCGGTGCTGGATTTTGACAAAGCTGGGTCAGTAAGTCGTCATCTAAAAGTACGCTTATTGAGAGATCAGGGGTCGATAAATCTCGCTCATTTAAGGTCTCATCAAAAAGAAATAACGGAAGTGTTAAACTACTATCTTGCTCTAATTCCATGTGCTGCTCTCAAATACTAAAATCGTTAATATGACAGTATTATAGCAAAAATTAATTAAATTTAGCTAAACTGACTGCTGATTTACAGCCTGTTTAGCTATTAAAGATAACCTACATTAAATATTATTTACCAAGGTAGGGTTTCACCATTTGAATGCCAAAAACCACCACTATTGCTTAGGTTTAGTTCATCAATACGTTGTGCTAAAAGCTCTGCAGATAATTCAGGCGAAATGTCTCCGGCATAATTAACCATTTGTGTTTGCACAAAGCCCGGATGAAATAAACCAACCGCAATTTTTTTGCTTTTTAGCTCATGAGCTAAACTGACTGATGCCGCGTTAAGTGCAGCCTTTGACATACGATAACCAATATAACCACCTGAGTCATTATCAGCAATCGACCCTAAGCGACTGCTGATCATGGCAACTTTAGCGTCAATACCTAAGCAGTGTATTAACGCATGGGTAACTCGAATTGGTGCTACAGCATTGATGGCTATCTGTTGATTAATGGTATCAAAATCCATCTCTGCCATACTTTCATTATGGAAAATACCGGCATTGTTAATAAGCAGATCTATCTTATGCCCATGTAACTGGTTTTCAAGTGTTTCGATATCTGCTGCATTGGCAACATCGATATTGCTGATCACTGTCACATCTAATTCTTTAAGTTCATCGCTTGGAGTACGCACCACGGCCGTAACCTGGTAACCCTTTGCTAAATATTGCTGACATAAATTAAGGCCGATGCCACGATTAGCGCCTGTAATTACCACATGCTTTGTCATACTTTTACTCCCATTCTATATACACTCTATAACTGAGAGCTTGGGGCAAACAAAAATAAAAAAAGCACCTAAGTGCTTTTTTAGTTAATTAAATTAAGCATAACTAGTTACATTTCACATCATTCATAGCGGAGGTCATAATTGAAAACACTGCGCCTTGTGGATCGGTGATCACACTAAAGCGGCCCACCTCGGGAATATCGGTTGGTGCCACACACACTTCACCGCCAAGTTGCTGAGCCGTTGCGACATAGTTATCACAATCATCGACAGCAAAATAAATCATCCAGTGAGCAGGAATTTCTGCAGGCCATTCATCGGTCATCTCAATCATCCCTGCAACGGGTTGGTCAGCAACAGTGAATAATGTGTAGCTCATTCCTTGCATAGGTTTTTCAACGCTCTGCCAACCCAATAACTGGCAATAAAACTCACGGCTTGCAGCACTGTTGCGGGTTGCCAGTTCATGCCAATAGGGAGTATTAAGTTCACCTAAACGTTTGCAACCTTTATGTTGATTACCTTGCCATAAGGCAAATAATGCACCACCAGGCTCATTTAGCAACACCATGCGACCCGCGTCCATTACATCATGAGGACCGGCGATAATATCAGCACCTAATTGTTTGGCTTTTTCAGCTACTTCATCAATATTATCTACTGCAATATAGGCTAACCAATGACTTGATGTCGCTGCGTTTTTTTGTTCGTTCAGCATTTGATACATGGCAGCAATATCATCACCTTGCTTTTGTAACATAGTGTAATAAAGACCATCACCAATGGGTTGATCATCAGCCCCCCAAGCAAATAACTCAGTGTAAAAAGCTTTGCCGCTTTTCCAGTTAGATGTACATAACTCTGACCAACAGAAAACCCCGTGGGGGTGATTACTTTGTGTGTCACTCACGATTCAATCTCCTTAAATAGTACATCTACTAAAGTTAAAAGAGGAAAGCCATTTTAGCCAATTTTATTTGTATCGTAAGGTGATCTTTATAGCAAAACAAACAACGAATGATTTGAACCCGACCTAAATACAGCTGCGATAGTGTAATATCACTTATTACGGTTAAACGAATCGATACTTTTGCGGGCACTGGCCACATGCTAATTTATAAAGCTGAAATTTGGCCTTTTAACACCCAAATCGAGACTTTAAAAGAGCATTCACCGGCCCTTTTTAGTGGCTGTGCCCACCACCAAGCGCTTTACCATTAGCATCATAAAAGCCAGACGCACCATGCTCGATAAATCCTAAGTTAATCATTTTGGCTAAAAATGGGTCGCCTTCGTTATCACCAATATCCGCATAGTCAGTCGTTTGATAAGCATCCCACAGGGCAAATTGCTGCTGTATCTGAGCTTTTTTAAAGTCCACAGTGCCCAACGTTAATGTTTGAGTAAGTTGCGGTTTAGCAATACTCATTGCGCTTACCAGCTTTTGATTTACCAACCATGCAAGCTCAATCGTAGTATCACCTTGCACTAATTGATAATGCTGTATTTTCTCGCAGCCATCACCTTGCTCATCGGTTAAAGTCATCTTGGCAATAAAATCATCACTCACTAATTGGTATTTAGTACTCCAATCTTGCTGACCTTGCACCTCTGAAGGTTGATATTCAATACCACGCTGCGGTGTTTGAAAGTAACGAATTGGCCGAATTTGCTGATTACTCAACTGTTGCCACACTTCAACTAATTCAAGGCCTTGCTCTGCAACCTGATGGGGTGTTCGCCATAATGTAAACTGTTGAGATTCAGCCACAGCTTTGCCCGCAACTTGCTTACCAGCCTGATAGCTTGCTTGCACATATTGACTGTCCAACGCACACTGCGTGGCACTGGCCAATGGACTTATTAACGCTAAAGATAGGATAATTTTTTTCACTGGATTCTCTTTTCGATTTAATACCGTGGGTCACTGTAATGTGTTTATTTTGCAGATTAATGACAAAGAGCAACTCAGTTTTGGGTTGCTCTTTAGTAAAGCGTATTACATGACAATTACTTAATTTGTAACTTTAGCATCCGCTTGTTTTACTAAGTCAGCTGCATAATCCATCACGTGAAAAATAAAGCTCTGCTCGTTAGTACCTGTTACCAAATGCGCACCAGGGCCAATTGCATAAACACCAACATCTTCACCAGCATGAGTTTCAGATGACAGCGGCACAAGTGCTTCTTGGTGGAAACCTGGACTTTGCGTATCCACATCGGTTAAATCAACACGGCCGGTTACTGGGGCAAAGTCGTAACCTACTTCAGCATCCGTTTCCTGACCTAAATCTCTAAAGCCGCCACCATTAGCATAACCTACGGTGGTGTATGGCATATTATCGGCAGCAAGTGTTGGCTCGGTTTCACCCACGGCAACCACTTTACCTAAAATTGGATTACCGCGTTTTGGGTAGCCTGCGATAGTAAATACATGGCTGTGATCGGCAGTGACAATAATCAGCGTATCTTCAATGCTGGTTTTATCAAGCGCCACTTGCACCGCTTTTGATAACTCAATGGTATCGTTTAAAGCGTTATAGGCATTGCCCGCATGGTGTGCATGGTCAATTCGTCCAGCTTCAACCGTTAAGAAAAAGCCTTTCTCGTTATTATCCAATACATCCAGTGCTTTTGCTGTCATCTCTGATAACGATGGTTCACCTGCAATATCATTGCCACGGTCAGCTTCGTATTGCATGTGAGATTCATTAAACAAGCCAAAAATTTGTTTAGTGTTAGTCACATCAATCGCATTAAAACCTGCTTGATCCATTACGTATTGACCATTTGGATACTGAGCTTGCCATTCAGCAGTTAAATCACGGCCATCAGTACGATCGCCTTCTACCGAGCTTACTGCATCAGCTGAATTATATGCTGCGTCTTTTGGTAAGAAATGACGACGACCGCCACCCATTACCACTTCAAGACCATCAACATCGATCCCAGCAAAACGCGCTTCTAAGTTCTTTTCAAAGTTAACCAGTTGCGATGCAATATCTTCACAATTAGCCGCTTCCGACTCAGGCATATCTGAAACATCTTCCCAATTGCGGTTTGCCGCTTTTGCATACGTTGCAGCTGGTGTGGCATGGGTAATACGTGCCGTTGAAATAAGTCCCGTTGATTTACCTGCAATTTCCGCAAGCTCTAATGACGTTACTAATTCATGGCCTTTACCTGACAAACAATTACCATTAACCACTGCTTCATCAATACCAATAACACCGACATCAGTTTTTACGCCTGATGCCATTGCTGTCATCGTACCGGCAGAATCAGGTGTTTGTGCATCAACATTATAAGTTTTAGCAAACCCTGAAAACGGTAGTGTTTCAAAGCTTAACTGATGTTCTTCACCCATTTTGCCCTGTAACTGACCCGCTAAAATACGCGCAGCTGTTACTGTTGAAATCCCCATACCGTCGCCAACAAACAAAATGACGTTTTTCGCTTTGCCAGACTCTTTAACAATATTAGCAATATTATCTTGGCTACTAGCTAATTTAGTGTGTGCTTCTTTATACCAAGTATTGGTAGTAAGCGGCGCTAACTGTTGTGGATTCAATGAAGTTTCAGCATCGTTACACACTACAGTGGTTGTAGTTACTTCATCTGCATCCAGCTCACCATTTTGATTGCTGTCGTCACCTGTTAGGGTCTCAATGCCACCATTGATACATTGCTCAGAGCCAACTGCAAGCGTATTTTTAACCGTCATTGACTCAATTTTATCGTCATCATCAGAGCAACCCGCTAACGCAACAACCACAGCAAGAGATATTAAGTTAAGTTTTTTCATTGTAATCACCATTATTCTTCTATTAGTTCGAGCGCTTGACTGATAATGTGGAAAATAACATTTTGCTCCACAACGCCTTGTGCCAACTGTGCCCCAGGGCCCTTAGCATGCAATGAAATATCCTCACCTGCATGAGTTTCCGAGCTAAGTGGGACTGCTGCTTCTTGATGAAAGCCCGGTGTTAAGGTATCAACACCACTTAATTCAACACGCCCAGCAACGGCTGCGGCTAAATATGAAGCGTCTGCATCTGTTTCATCACCTAAATCTCTAAAGCCCAAGCCATTTGCGTAACCGACTGTGGTATACGGCATACCGTCAGCTGCAAGGGTTGGAGTATCGCGACCTACTGCTACAACTTGACCCAAAATTGGGTTACCGCGTTTTGGATAGCCAGCAATGGTAAATACATGGCTGTGATCCGCAGTGACTAAAATAAGTGTTTCATTCGGATCGGTATTTTCTACTGCTGCTTTTACCGCATTGGCAAATTCAATTGTGTCATTTAATGCGTTGTAAGCATTACCGGCATGGTGGGCGTGATCGATACGACCCGATTCAACCGTTAGGAAAAACCCTTTTTCATTATTCTTTAATATATCAATCGCTTTAGTCGTCATTTGCGTTAATGAAGGCTCACCTGCAATATCATTACTGCGATCCGCTTCATATTGCATATGCGATTCATTAAATAATCCAAATACGCGTTTGGTATCGCCATTTATTGCGTCAAAGCCGGCCTGATCAGTAATGTATTTACCATCGCTATACATTTGCTGCCATTGCGCTGTTAAATCACGTTCATCAGTACGATCACCTTCGACTGCACTCATAGCATCATTAGAGTTAAATGCAGCATCTTTTGGTAAGAAATGACGACGGCCGCCACCCATCACCACTTCTAGACCATCAACATCAACACCCGCAAAGCGCGCTTCAAGATTTTTTTCGAAATTAACTAATTGCGACGCAATATCTTCACAACCTGCAGTGACTGCATCTGCAGGCATGTCGGAAATGTCTTCCCAATTACGATCAGCTGATTTTGCATACGTTGCAGCTGGCGTTGCGTGGGTGATCCGTGCAGTAGAAATAATACCTGTGGCTAGGCCTTTAATTTCTGCAAGCTCTGTAGCTGTAATTAATTCATTACCTGCTACAGTTGCACATTTGCCACGTTCAATGTCTTCGTTAACACCAATAACACCAACATCCGTTTTAACACCTGAGATAATAGCCGTCATGGTGCCTGCTGAATCCGGTGTTTGCGCATCGACGTTATACGTTTTTATTTGTGCCGAATACGGAAATTCTTCAAAGCTCAAAAAGCCCTCTTCTCCTAAAGCGCCTTGTTTTTGGCCTGCAAGGATACGTGCTGCGGTGAGGGTTGATATACCCATGCCATCACCAACAAATAGAATTACGTTCTTTGCTTTAGTGGCTGGTGTTGCATTAGCCATCGTTTCTTTAGAGGTTAATTTAGCCTGTGCAGCGCTATACCAATCACTTTTCATTTGGTTATCAGGTAACACACCTGCATTAGCACCCGCTGACAACGCCAGTGTTAAACCAATTGCAGTCGCAATTTTATTAATTTTCATTTTTAAGTTCCATTGATACGATTTGGTCAAGAATGTCTGTAGTAATGAGAGCATAATATTAGGTAGGTTTTGTTACTTAAAAAGTGACTTTATGTTACATAAAAATTAAAAGTTACATTGTTTTTATTTGTTATATCATAACGTTATGATGGGTAAGCGGTAAGCGGTAAGCGGTAAGCGGTAAGCGGT
>NZ_JACJEZ010000129.1:0-1336 GCF_014164365.1 Pseudoalteromonas sp. SG43-6 | reverse complement strand
TTACTTAAATTCAGGCAACTGATTTATTCCTATCAATAGCTTTATCGTTCGGCTTTTTCCAGCAGTTGAAGTGATGAACCCTTTCTTTTTAAGCGTTAAAATCATTGCATGAACACTTGATGATGCAGTCCCAAAATAACGCTCAAAATCATTTTCAGCAGGTGCAACACCATTCACTTTTGTGTAGTAATAAATAAATGCCAAATACTGCCCTTGTTTCACAGTGAACGACGGTAACTCTTCTTTATTCATAATGAACTTTTATCCTAATTGACGATCCTTTAACTCATATTTACTCATTTAATATTGTTATGAACCGAAAGTATATTGTTGAATTATCAGCAGAAGAAAAATGCGAATTAGTTAACTACTGCAAAAAAGGCATGGTCAATGTTCGAAAGTACAAACGAGCCGCCATTTTATTAAAAGCGGACCGTTGTCGATATACAACAGATCAAATATGTGAAGCGGTTCAAGTGAGCTCTTCAACTGTATTTCGAGTCAAACGTCAGTTTGTCGAAGACAGTTTAGAAGCCGCTTTAAATGAAGGTGCACGAAGTGGTGCTATGAGAAAAACCTCCGCGAAAGATGAAGTAACTTTAATAGCCACAGCCTGTTCTGAGCCGCCAACAGGACACTGCCGATGGACATTAGCGTTACTTGGCGAGCGATTAATAACATTAACGGATTTAGACAGTATTTCATATGAAACTGTTCGTAGACGCCTTAAAGAAAATGCGTTAAAGCCCTGGCAAAAAAAGATGTGGTGTGTGGCAACAATGGACGCTGAGTATATTGCAAGAATGGAGCATGTACTTGAATTATATGCTGAGCCAGCGGATGAGCTCAATCCTATTATTAATTTTGATGAGGCGATGAAGCAACTTGTTGATGATACACGGCCAGTACAACCGATGAAAAAGGGACAGGTAAAACGCCTAGATTATGAATATAAACGGGTTGGCGTGGCTAACTTATTTGTATTCTTTGACCGTCATCGGGGTTGGCGGCACGTTAAAGCAACACAGAGGAAAACGAAAGTTGATTTTGCTCACTGTATGAAGGACTTAGTCGATGAACACTACCCACATGCGAATAAAATTCGTGTCGTGCTAGATAACTTATCGACTCATACGGAAGGTGCGTTATATAAAGCATTTTCACCGCAAGAAGCACGACGTATTTTAAATAAAATAGAGTTCCATTACACACCTAAACATGCGAGTTGGTTGAATATGGTCGAGATAGAAATTGGCAATATGAATAAGCAATGCTTAGATCGGCGCATAGCAAGTATGGAAGAGTTAAAGACAGAGCTCACGGCGTGGGAATGGCG
>NZ_JACJEZ010000128.1:0-1375 GCF_014164365.1 Pseudoalteromonas sp. SG43-6 | reverse complement strand
GGTAAGCGGTAAGCGGTAAAAATCTAGATCTCCTCAACTTAAATAGCAAGAAAATTTAATATATTTACTTTCTGTTATAAACGCGGTGGCAAGCCACTCGCCTACAAGTACATATTAACACCGAGCAACTTAAAACTTACCGCTTAGAGCTTACAGCTCAAATCGCAGACATTAAAAAAGGCCACCGAAGTGACCTTTTTCTAATAATTAACTTAAAAGTTAATTATTACTCTACGATAGTTGCTACTACACCAGCACCTACAGTACGGCCACCTTCGCGGATTGCGAAACGTAGACCTTCATCCATTGCGATTGGAGAGATTAACTTTACAGTCATCTTAACGTTATCGCCAGGCATTACCATTTCTACGCCATCTGGTAACTGTACGTCACCAGTTACGTCAGTTGTACGGAAGTAGAACTGTGGACGGTAACCTTTGAAGAATGGAGTATGACGACCACCTTCATCTTTAGAAAGTACGTATACTTCTGAAGTGAATGTTGTATGTGGGTTGATTGAACCAGGCTTAGCTAGTACTTGACCACGTTCAACGTCTTCACGTTTAGTACCACGTAGAAGTGCACCAATGTTCTCACCAGCACGACCTTCGTCAAGTAGTTTACGGAACATTTCAACACCAGTACAAGTAGATTTAGTTGTATCGTTGATACCAACAATTTCTACTTCGTCATTGATGCGGATGATACCAGCTTCAACACGACCAGTTACAACAGTACCACGACCTTGGATTGAGAAAACGTCTTCGATAGGCATGATGAATGGCTTATCGATGTCACGCTCTGGCTCTGGGATGTAAGAATCAAGTGCGTCTGCAAGCTCAATGATCTTGTCTTCCCACTCTTTCTCGCCTTCTAACGCTTTAAGCGCAGAACCAGCGATTAGTGGTAAGTCATCACCTGGGAAATCGTACTCAGAAAGAAGTTCACGAACTTCCATTTCTACTAGTTCAAGTAGCTCTTCGTCATCAACCATGTCACATTTGTTCATGAATACGATGATGTAAGGAACGCCAACTTGACGAGAAAGAAGGATGTGCTCACGCGTTTGTGGCATAGGGCCATCAGTCGCAGCAACAACAAGGATAGCGCCGTCCATTTGAGCAGCACCAGTGATCATGTTTTTAACATAATCGGCGTGTCCAGGACAATCTACGTGTGCGTAGTGACGAGTAGGCGTATCGTATTCAACGTGTGAAGTTGAGATTGTGATACCGCGCTCGCGCTCTTCTGGAGCGTTATCGATTGATGCGAAATCTTTAGCAACACCGCCGTATACTTTTGCAAGTACGTTAGTGATTGCTGCAGTTAGGGTAGTTTTACCGTGGTCAACGTGGCCGATTGTACCTACGTTTAC
>NZ_JACJEZ010000127.1:0-1464 GCF_014164365.1 Pseudoalteromonas sp. SG43-6 | reverse complement strand
TCCTTGATTGTACGGTGTAAATTGGTCGTAGAGGCAGCAATGCGAAGCATGAACGGGGTAGTTTTTTGGGCATGAAACGGTGTCCGTGTTGTTAACTGCTTGTCATCAACAGCCTCAAGCACCGCGCCTTCATCACTGCTTAATAGTATTGGTATCGCTTCATTACTATCAGCCACCACCACACGATTAAACAACAGAGTGAGCTTACTGATTGGCTTCCCCCGATTAACGTAGCCCGTGAGTAAATACGCTTTAGGAAAACTAGATTGCCCTGTATTCAATTGCTCTGTCATTGTTCATCCTTGATATTAAACACGTCAAAAATATATATATTTCCCATGCCCCATATATCATTTTCTTTAATTGGTATTTCTCGTGTTTGCTGAGTATTTAAATCAAATTCATAAAAAAAGTCATCTATATAATACTGACCATTCCCCATTAAATCAGTCGAATCTTTAAACCCTTTACTTAACACTTTATTTTTTTATCTGAGAAAAAATAACCCCCTGTTTTGAAAGGTTTTGTAATGCGCTTACTGGGGTCTGATAAATTAACCCAGTAATATTTAGGGTATCCAAGCCCCTCTGATAAAAAAGAAATATAATCGCCGAAAGGGGATACTTTTAAATACTGCATCGTAAATTGGGTGTTAAAGCCTAAATCAACCTTCTCAATCACGTCACCATTAAAGTCATGTAACCAGTATTTATTTTTTTTATCGGCTAAAAAAGTTTTACCGTCTGGCAATAAAAACAAGCCATTAGAGTAAATAATTGGCCGCTCAGTAAGTGTTTTAGTGGGTACGTGGTAGTTATAATGTTTACCACTGGCGTAAAAAATCACATTTTCACTGTCTTTAGTCCAGTTAAAATGAGCATAACCATGGCCTTTGCTCATTAAAATAAACTGTTGGGTTTTAGTGTCCCACAGCTCGCGGGTAAAACCGTGCTCTGTTGTATCCATGGATAAGGCAATGTACCGGTTATCAGGAGAGCGCTTTGGCGTGTGGCTACCAATAAGCCCTCTACCTTCGAAGGCATTTTCAGGAATAATGCGGCGCCTATCAGAGCCATCCATGCGTGCTGAGAACAGCGTTTTCTTTTTCATCCACTCGACTTTCGCGTTAAATAAAATACGCGGAGTTGAAAACGTTTCTTTATCGCCATATACCTCATTGCGCACCTCTTTAGGCCACTCAGGGTGGTACGTATGACGATACGCCATTTTATCTTTACTAAATCGGCTGGGTTGCTCTTCAACAACTTGTTTAGCAGGTGGATTAGGCTCATCACCACAGCCAGTTAATAGCAATGTAGCGACACTTAGTAACATTATTACTGCACGGCGTGAAAATGACTTAGTTAACAGCGGCGTTATTGGTGATTTTTTTACTGAAATTAATGACATCAATAGTCCTTGATTGTACGGTGTAAATTGGTCGTAGAGGCAGCAATGCGAAGC
>NZ_JACJEZ010000126.1:0-1497 GCF_014164365.1 Pseudoalteromonas sp. SG43-6 | reverse complement strand
TCTGTGCCATCGTTAACACTGATAGTAATAGCCGCGTAGCTGCCTACATCCTCGTTCTGTGGCGTGCCCGCTAATTCGCCCGTGCTGGTGTCAAAGCTCGCCCAGCTTGGCTTATTAATGATGCTGAAACTGAGGCTATCACCATCAATATCACGCACTAATGGCGTAAACTGATACTGACTGTCTTCGCTTACCGTGGTGTTCGGTGTACCACTGATTGTCGGTGCATCGTTAACGTTCTTAACTGTGAGATTAAAGCTACTCAGTGCTGTAGTAATCGCGCCGTCTGATACTGAAATAATAATGTTATTATTTACGCCGACATCATCATTACTTGGCGTACCTGACAACTGCCCAGTGCTGCTATCAAAGTTTGCCCAGCTCGGCTTGTTGCTAATGCTAAAGGTTAAGCTGTCGCCATCAATATCGCTGGCTGTTGGGGTAAAGCTATAAAGGGTATCTTGATCAACATTTAATGTTGGAGCACCACCAATCGTTGGCGCGTCATTGACGTTGATCACCGTTAAGCTAAATGCCGGTAAGCTTACCGTATCCATGCCATCGCTGACACTGATCACAATATTACTATACACACCCACATCACTGTTACCAGCGGTACCACTGAGCAACCCGGTACTGCTATCAAAACCCAACCAACTTGGTTTATTACTGATGCTAAAGGTTAAATTATCACCCTCGGTGTCAGTTGCCGTTGGCGCAAAACTATAAACGATTTTTTCACTCACTGACACAGTCGGTGAACCGCTGATCACTGGCACATCATTAACACTGCTCACGGTCACTGTGATCACCGCAGGTGCTGAATCTACGTTGCCATCGTTAGCAACAAAGCTAAAGCTATCGGTGCCAAAGAAGTCACTCTCGCCTTGGTATACTGCTTGCGATCCAGTCAATGTAACACGGCCATTTTGTGGCTGACTGCTGATTTGATACGTTAAGGTATCGCCTTCGATATCGCTGGCGGCAAGGTTGACCGTCAGTAGCGTATCTTCATTTACTGACACCGCCTCTGCACTGGCAACTGGGGCATCATTTACAGCATTAACGGTTAAGTTAACACTAACAGGAGCTGAATCTAACGCACCATCATTGGCTACAAACGTGAAACTATCACTGCCGTTATAATCTGCCGCAGGTGTATACAACCAACTATCACTGCTTTGTTGAACTAGCGTTCCGTGTGCAACATCAGTATCGATACGATAAGTTAAGCTGTCATTTTCGATGTCTGTCGCAAGCAATGTGATCAATAAGCTTGCATCTTCATCAAGGTTAAGGGTTTGCGTTTGTGCCACCGGCGCATCATTGACTGGGTTTACAGTCATGGTGACAGTAGCAAGGTTAGATACCTCGCCATTGCTGTCTTTAACTGTGTAAGTAAAGCTGTCGTCACCATAGTAATCTGCATTGGCGGTGTAAATGATTGCCCCCGTTGCGGTTACTTGAGTTTGCCCATTGCTTGGTGCACTGACAACC
>NZ_JACJEZ010000124.1:0-1603 GCF_014164365.1 Pseudoalteromonas sp. SG43-6 | reverse complement strand
AGCATCATTAATAAGCCAAGCTGGGCGAGCTTTGACACCAGCACGGGCGAATTAGCGGGCACGCCACAGAACGAGGATGTAGGCAGCTACGCGGCTATTACTATCAGTGTTAACGATGGCACAGATAGCGCCAGTTTAACGCCATTTACATTAGAGGTAACCAACACCAATGATGCGCCGGTAGGGCAAAACTTCGCGTTTAACCTCGATGAAGCCGCGACCTTAACCGTGGCACTTGCAAACGGGTTATTAAGTAACGCCAGCGATGATGATGCAGGCGACATACTCAGCGCAGAGCTGGTCAGTCAACCACAATTTGGTAGTGTCAGCTTAAACAGTGATGGTAGCTTTAGTTATCAACATGACGGCAGTGAAAACCACGGCGACAGCTTTACATTCCAAGTTCGTGATAGCGCCGGTGCGTTATCGGCAGTACAGACAGTAACACTAACGGTCGCGCCAGTTGCAGATGCACCGGTTGTCATGGATGACAGTGCCACCACTGCAGAAGACACGCCAGTGAACTTTAGTTTGGTAGCGAATGACAGTGATGCAGAAAATGACCTAGTGGTTGCTTCAGCGGCTATCGTATTACCTGCGAGTAAAGGCACGGTAAGTATCACTAACGGCATTGCCACGTATACACCGAACAGCAACGTAACGGGGACAGACACTTTTACTTATACGGTAAAAGATGCGGCATTGAATACCTCGACAGCGGCAACAGTGACAGTCACCATTACCCCAGTGAACGACCTCCCTGAGGTACAAGCTATCAGCTTAAGTGTGGATGAAGACACCGCATCAGCAGTGACCAATGTGCGTTCACTGGCCAGTGATGTGGAAGACACCATCCCAACGGGCACGATTAACTTAGTCAGAGCGCCAAGCTCAGGGCAAGTGGTGTTTGACCAAGCCGCGGGCACCTTTGTGTATACCCCAGATGCGAACGTTACAGGGCAAGACAGTTTCACCTACACCATTACCGACAGCGAAGGCGGTGTGTCACTGCCAGGAACCGTTACGGTAAATATAGGTGCGGTGAATGACCGCCCCGTTGTTGCTAATGATGCAGTGACGACTGATGAAGATACCGCAACAACGTTAGCTATTTTAGCAAACGACTCAGACGTAGAAGACAGTGGCTTTAATGCTGCCAACGTAAGCCTTGAAAACCAAGGCACGGGGGCGGGCATGTACGACTTTGCGACAGTCAGTGTTAACCTCGATGGTAGTTTAGCTATCGTGCCAAGCCAAGATGTGAATGGGGTATTTAGTTTCACCTACACATTAACAGACAGCGAAGGCTTAAGCTCAACCCCAGCGACCGTCACACTGACCATTAATGCCGTGAACGATGCACCAGTGGCGCTAGATAACACCGCCCAACTGCAAGAAGAAGGTTCATTTGAAGTTAACGTATTGGGTAACGACAGTGATGTTGATATCGGCGACAGCTTAGATGTGAGCAGTGTGACGGTTGTCAGTGCACCAAGCAATGGGCAAACTCAAGTAACCGCAACGGGGGCAATCATTTACACCGCCAATGCAGATTACTATGGTGACGACAGCTTTACTTACACAGTTAAAGACAGCAATGGCG
>NZ_JACJEZ010000123.1:0-1786 GCF_014164365.1 Pseudoalteromonas sp. SG43-6 | reverse complement strand
GTTGAATATCGGCTAAATCTGTATTTTTAGATTGTGAGTTAAGCTTAAAAATATTTGTCGCGTAAGCATATGAACAAAAAAGTAACCAAGCAATAATGATGAGTTTAGTCATTGCAAATTCCTTTGAAGTTTCATTACTTTTCAACTTTTGCAAAAGGTTCAATGGTTGTCATTTTCAGGTAAGTCATACTTTCAATATCTAACTTATCAAAAGGGTATTGACCTCGAATATTATCATTAAAAACCTTCCCCATTGATGTTGAGTAATACAGCTCATCCCATAATAAGATTGGTATATTGTAATAACGATAAACACCACCAGATTCAAATTTGAGGTCAAGAATTTTACTTATTTTTGAATAGCCGATGTGTGAAAAAGCATCAGATTTTACTGGATGTTGTTCAAATAACGGAAAGGGGGTTTGGTTTTGTATAGAAAACTCAATTTTTTCACTAATTTTACTCGCAACAGGATTACTTCTAAGGTATGAATCTATTAAACCATGATGTGAGTCGTCAAAGTATGATTTAGCAGAAAAATTAGGTGGTAGACTTCCAAATAATATTCTTACTATATCAATGACACTGTCATCATCTAAAGTGAGATATGAAACTAGAGCTTTATACTCATCTTTGGGTAATGAACTTGTTGGGGGAGCGATTGCAGAAAGGCTGATCATTGGATAATCTGCAGTAGAATAACCGTCACTGTAAATGTAGTTATCAATTATTTCTTCGAATAAAACATTAGTATAAAAATTACCTTGGGAGTGACCCAGTAAAATAATTCTATTGCATGAATTCATATGAAAATTTAGTTTTTGGTAAGCATTGTTATAATCAGTTTCGTTTATGATACTGTAATTTGCATCAATTACAGACTCTAAGATAACTTCTTGTAAAATCATTAAATCTTTTTTATTTAAGACAGAAACAGTACCATTGAGTATGGCAGTAATGATTCTATATTTCGGTGAAAATATAGATAGGTCGCTATATTTTTGTTGAGCAACTTCATAAATTTGCTCATATATAACCTCATTATTATTATAGTTACCATCTGCTTTAGCTCCTCGGTAGTACTTACCTAACCAAACAGCATGAAAATTATCGATCCAAGCAAGATTTGATTCAAATTCATCATAACTTGTGAGCATTCCATTTACATGGAAAAAGCGTATATAATCAACTTGCTTACTACAGTGTCTATCAAGAGTTTGTAAGTTAGCAAATGCAGAGTATGAAAAAATTAAGGCCATAATTAAAATGTATATTTTCATTTTTTAGCCCCTATTAATGCTTCACAATGTTGATCAGCCATCCAGTGGTAGCTAGGTTCAAAACGTAGAATATCTGCTATTTTATTTTGACTTTTCCGGTTCGTATAAGCTCGATCAATTGTATTGAAATACAATGATTTAGGATTACGAAAATCAGAGAATTCATTTTGTAATTGCCTTGTGCAGTAATTGATATTCATAATATCTAAAATAATCTGCTTACCGATCTCAGTATCTAAATTTGGTATACGGCCCTGCTCTATATCAATAACCAGTTGTAATGTTGAAGCGGCACCTAAACTAAAGGTGATGAGCTGTGGAGAATCAAACTTTTCATACACATAGCGCTCATAATCGTCGCGGATACCGTTGTCATTTTGATCAACACCGTCCAGCGTTTTATAGTCGTCAGGGTGTTCAGGTGGTAAATCTGGGGTTTGGTAGAATGAATCTTTAATTTTTTGCCAACTACTATGAAGTTTAGGTTCGTTATTCTCATTCCAATA
>NZ_JACJEZ010000122.1:0-1806 GCF_014164365.1 Pseudoalteromonas sp. SG43-6 | reverse complement strand
CTGATAACTCAAATAACCCGATGAACTGCTATTTATATTGGGAACGAGTAGTGCGGTTTATGGATAACAACCAACCACTGCCTGATGTGCCTGAGTATGAAAACTGCCGCCACCTTGATGAACTCACCGCTGAATTTGATAAGCAAAATGACAGACCCAATAATTTTTGGAGCGACTTTTCGCTTGCTCAACAAGTCGAAATTTGGCAAAAATTCAATAAAGAGGCTGCGCATTTTAATTGGCTCAGAGCGACACCTAACAAAGAAATAACCAAACCTTGGCTGCATTTTAAAGGTGAGCCTGAGCGTATCGAAAAACTAACATGGAAATACAAAGCAAAGCGCTTAGCACTGCAGTTGTTTATGGGAATACCTTGAACATCTTATAATTAGAATAGGAGTTAAAATGGGTGTCTAGCTTATTTCCAATGACGTCGAAGATGCAAAAAATATGCAGAAATAATACAATTAAAAATGTCACGTTACACAAAGCATAGAGTATTTAAACAACCCCCCCAATTCCCCCATATTAGTAGATGCGATATGGATGCTTCAGCCTGCACGAACAGGGTGGCAAGCAGAAATAAATTACAATGCATTTTTGACTGAATTTGGTTTGCAGCCAGGCGACCAGATAGAACTCAAACTAGAAGCCACGGTGTACCCCAGTGGTAAAGGTCAACCAACAATTCAAGGGTTTAATAGTATTTATGGCTTACCAATCGAATATTACAAAGCAGGTGAAAAGCCTGGGTTCTTTTCTTGGGGCGATGAGCGCAAGTATAGCCACCGCATTGGCCAAGTAATCAGCCAAGCCATTGTTAAGTTATAAAAAGCTAAGTTATAAAAAATTTACAAGAAGTACAGCAAATAAAGGAGTAATAATGAGCGAAAATCAATTAGATCATGAAAAAATAAAAAAAGAAATGTTAGAAGAAAGAAAGCGCGAAGATCAAGATCGCGAAGACTGGATGCGTGCAAACCCAGAAGAAGTCGATAGGCGCTATTATGAGCACGTAGCAAAGTTTGTTGCTGAGGATGAAGAAAAAAGGCCAGAAAGAATTAGGAAGCTAGAAGAATGGAAACAACTTAACCCGAGAAAAAAACCACTTAATGCAAAAGATAAAAACATTCAACGATTAGCACTTGATGAAAGCTATGCTGAAAGAAGAGATCGAAAAAGTAAAGAAGAAAAAGATCCAGAAATAGAGAAAGCAGAGAGAACTAAGCAAAGAAATGACTCGATTTATCGGGCTAACTCCACTAAGTACAGAGAAAGGCTGCCAAGAGATTATTTGCATAAAGACAGTTATGAGGCGCGATTAAAAAAAGCCGAAGCACTCAATGGCTGCGGGTTTAAAACCCGTACGTTTAAAAGTAAGCGTTTTACTGATGAATATACAGCAAAGCTTTCATCCCCAGATAGTGGCTCAACGCTTGAGGGGCACTGGGTTCGCACTGATGGGCAGCAACTTGCTATTTCATGGTTTGGAGGATGGTCAAACTTATTTACTATTCTTGGCTTTGGTTGTACGAGCCTGGCTTTATTGACTTTCTTATTTCATATTTTTGCGATTTTTATGAACGGGTTTGAATATTTCTGGGTGATGGCTTCAATCTATGTAACGCTCTTTGGTTTGGGTTTTTTCACTTTAAAACACCGCGCCATATTATCGCACCGAGATAAGTTTTATTTTAATCGCCATACCGGGCTTGTAAAAACCCCTCATACTTTGTTTAGAAAACCGTTTTATTTACCTTACGAAGACATTGTTTGTTTTGGTGCAAATGAGCGCAATGTAGGCTC
>NZ_JACJEZ010000121.1:0-1887 GCF_014164365.1 Pseudoalteromonas sp. SG43-6 | reverse complement strand
GAGTTCATCAAGGTGGCGGCAGTTTTCATACTCAGGCACATCAGGCAGTGGTTGGTTGTTATCCATAAACCGCACTACTCGTTCCCAATATAAATAGCAGTTCATCGGGTTATTTGAGTTATCAGGCACTTGAACAGCTATTTTAGTCTCAGGGTATTTATCCTCATCAATATGACTAATAAAAGGCACAAACCCCATTACACCCGGGCGTGTTGCCACTATATCAAGGTGGCATACAATATCAGCCCATTTAAAACAACAATTACCCAGCTCATCACGCTCTTCACAACCAGGTATCTTATAGGTAAAGCCGACTAACTGTTTTTTTCTGTCAAAATATATTTGCTTTTTAGGGAGGTAACTCTCTGTTATTGGTAATAAATTAAGAAAAAACAGGTTCCAAGAAAAAGTAAGTGCGGGCACCCACCAATGATAAGGTTCATCCGAATATGTCATTACAATGCAAGATAGTAATAGTAACAAACTTAAAACAAAGCCGATTATGATTGGGCCAAACAATATAACTCTAATTGGGCTATTTCCGCACATTTCTACTTTATATCGTTCAGGATGTTTTTGTATTTCTTTTTGCTTTCTTGCAGGTAAATTATATAAATAGCATAAGCCTTTGAATTTATCCTTGAGGCTATTTAATCTCTCAGGGTAAAAAAAACAATTAAATCGCGTTTTTTTACTCATGATATCAACGGCTAGGTAGTCATTATTTTGCATTTAATATCCTTATTGTTTAATCAACCTTGGCACTTTAAAGTGCCTCAGTTTGAATTCCTTTTCTGATTGTTAACGTATCATGGACTCTGAAACTTAAGCCGTTTCACGGAAAGCCGATAAAAAGCTGAAGCGCAAGGTGCTTAGCTTTATATTTCCACGTTAATTGTTCTATGCGCTCAGGCTCTGCTTTCCAATGCTGCCAAGGTTTGATTATTTCTTCCTGCTCTCTACCTTTAAGCCAATCGAAAGGAAATGCTTCACTCAGAATTTCCTCTTCAATTTCTAATTGCTGCGAAAACGAAAATGAGGACCAAAACTCATCAGGCCGATTATTCCTCTTATCAAATTCAGCTGTAATGGGGTCTAAATGGCGGTGTCGTTCATATACCGGCACATCGGGCAATGGCTGACTTAAATCCATAAAGCGCACATAACACTCCCATAATAAATAACAATGGACAGGGTTAGCTGAAAGCTCTACAACTGAACCAGTTACTATTGTTTTAGGGTACTTCTCTTGGTCTATGTGGCTAATTTCTGGAAAGTAATTCATTACACCCGGCGCGCCCATTTTCGAGGTTAACCTGCAAACAATCTCTTCCCATTTAAAGCAACAGTTACCTAAGTCATCTCGTTGTTCACAACCTGGTATATCAAAAGTAAACCCGACCGTTTGGTTTTGCCTGTCAAGGTACATCATCTTATCAGGTATATACCTAGCCGTTATTGGTAGTAAATTTAAGAAGAATAAGTTCCAGCAAAAGGTAAGGACTACCAGCCACCAAGGAAATGGCTCTTCAGAATACGTTGCGACAACACAGGCAATTAGTAATAGTAAACTCAATACAGCACCAATGGCCATTGGACCAAATAATATGGCTTTTATAGGGTTATTGCCACAAGGCGCTATTTTATATTGCTCTTTTTTATTCGCGTAAATGCGCCTATCTTGATTTAGCCAACGTCGGAAAAAACATAATCCTCTAAATTCGCTTCCTTCATTTATTATTCGGTGCGCTTCAAAAAAACGATTAAACTTCGTTTTCTTTTGCATGATTCCAACACCAAAGTAATTATTTTTTTGCATCAGGTTCCTTATGCAATTGCTAAATCAGGTGAGGCATTTTCAATTGGCTTTTCAAACGCATCAAAATC